>DASZYM010000049.1:0-6967 GCA_035545355.1 Dongiaceae bacterium | reverse complement strand
AACACGATCGGCCCCAGCACCGGAATGTCGCTGATGCCCGGCAGATGCAGCTTCGGCAGCGGCGGCAAGGGCTGGCCGACATAGCGCGCACCCACCAAAGCGGAGAAACCGACGCCGAAGATCGTGAGCGCGAGACCGGTCGCCACCTGGTTGGCGAGCAGGGTCAGAACCAGCACGCCGAAGACCAGCGCCAGGAGCGCGCCCGCGATCGCCGCGCCGACAATGCCGAGGATCGCGCTGTGGGTCCCGAGGGTCACGCCGAAGCCGACGACAGCGCCCACCAGCATCATGCCCTCGACGCCGAGATTGAGGACGCCGGATTTCTCGGTCAGCAACTCGCCGGTCGCGGCGAGCAGCAGCGGCGTTGCCGCCGAGATGACCGAGAGCGCTATCGAGACGAAGAGCTCGAGGTTCATGCGCGTGCCCCCGATGCGGCGGCACGCCGGCCGGTGAAGCGGATGCGGTAGCCGATCAGGAGATCGGCGGCGAGCAGGAAGAACAGCAGGATGCCCTGGTAGATGCCGGTGACGGCATTCGGGAGGCCGAGATCGATCTGCGCCTTCTCGCCGCCGAGATAGGAGAGCGCCAGCACGAGGCCGCCGAGCAGCACGCCGACCGGATGCAGGCGGCCGAGGAAGGCGACGATGATCGCGGTGAAGCCATAGCCCGGCGAGATCGACGGCGTGAGCTGGCCGATCGGGCCGCCGACTTCGAACACGCCGGCGAGGCCGGCCATGCCGCCCGAGAGCAGCAGCGCGAACCAGGTGAGGCCGGGCCCGCTGAAACCCGCATAGGCCGCGGCGCGCGGCGCCTGGCCGAGCACCCGGAGCTGGAAGCCGAGCAGGGTCTTGGCGTAGAGCAGCCAGCCGAGGCCGACCGCGATCACCGCCGCCAGCACGCCGAGATGGATCCGGGTGCCGGAGACCAGGATCGGCATGGTGGCGCCGTCGCCGAAGAGGCGGGTCTGCGGAAAGCCGTAGCCCTCCGGGTCCTTCCAGGGCCCAACCACGAGATAGATCAGCAGCAATTGCGCGACATAGGTCAGCATCAGGCTGGTCAGGATCTCGTTGGCGTTGAACCTGGTCTTGAGGAAAGCCGGGATCGCCGCCCAAACCATGCCGCCCAGCGCGCCGGCGACGATCATCGCCGGCAGGATCCAGAAGCCCTCGCTGTCCCCCGCGGCCAGCGCGACGCCGCCGCCGAAGATCGCACCCAGGATGAACTGGCCCTCCGCGCCGATATTCCAGACGCTGGCGCGAAAGCCGATCGCGAGCCCGACGCCGATCAGCACCAAAGGCGCCGCCTTCACCGAGAGCTCGGCCCAGCCGTTGAGCGAGGAGACCGGCGAGATGACGAAGGTGTAGAGCGCGGCGCCCGCCGGCTTGCCCAGAGCGGCGAAGATGACGGTCGAGACGATCAGGGTCGCGACGATGGCGACCAGCGGCGAGGCCCAGGCCCAAAGGCGCGAATGCTGGCCGCGCGGCTCAAGCCGGAACGGCACGGCGCGCCTCCTGCGGCTCGGCGCCGCCCATCAGCAAGCCGAGCTCGGCCATGGTCACCTCGCCCACCGGACGGATCGGCGACAGGCGCCCGCCGGCGATCACCGCGATGTGGTCGGAGATCTCGATCAGCTCGTCGAGATCCTGGGAGATCACCACGACCGCGGCGCCCTTGTCGGCGAGGTCGAGCAAGGCCTGGCGGATCGCGGCTGCGGCGCCGGCATCGAGGCCCCAGGTCGGCTGCGCCACCACCAGCACTTTCGGCCCTTGCAGGATCTCGCGGCCGACGATGAAGCGCTGCAGGTTGCCGCCGGAGAGCGACTGCGCCTCCGCGGCCGGCCCGTCGCTTTTCACGCTGAAGCTCTCGATGATGGCGCGGGCGAAGCTGCGGGTCTTCGGCGCATCGACCATGCCATAGGGCGCCAGGCCCTTGCTCTGATAGGCCGACAGCAAGGCATTCTCGCTGAGGCTCATGCCCGGCACGGCGCCGTGGCCGTAGCGGTCCTCCGGCACGAAGCAGGCGGACAAGGCGCGCCGATCGGCAGGGCGCAGGCGTCCGGCGGCGACGCCTTCGATGGTCACCGCCTCGGCGCGGTCGGCGAGCGCCTCGCCGGAAAGTGCGGCCATCAACTCGCTCTGGCCGTTGCCGGCGATCCCGGCAATGCCGAGGATCTCGCCGGCAGCGACGGAGAGCGAGATCGATTTCAGATCGACGCCATGCTCCCGCCCGCTCTTCAGGGAGAGGTCCGAGACCACGAGGCGCGCCGGAGCCCCGCCGTCGCCGTCCTCATGGAGGTGATAGGTGGGACGCAAGGAGGCGCCGATCATCAGCTCGGCGAGATGCTTCGCCGTCTCCCGGCTCGGGTCGCATTCGGCGACCACCTTGCCGAGGCGCATGATGGTCGCGCGGTCGCAGAGCGCGCGGATCTCTTCCAGCTTGTGGCTGATATAGAGGATCGCGCAGCCTTCGCTCGCCAGGCGGCGCAGGGTCTCGAACAGCTTCTCGACCTCCTGCGGGGTCAGCACCGAGGTCGGCTCGTCCATGATCAGGAGCTTCGGCTCCTGCAGCAGGCAGCGCACGATCTCGACGCGCTGGCGCTCGCCGACCGAGAGGTGATGCACGGTGCGGTCGGGATCGAGCTTCAACCCGTAGGCGTCCGAGATCTCGGCGATGCGCGACTTCAGCCCGCGGCGGCGCTTGGGATCGTTGATCGCGAGCGCGATGTTCTCGGCGACGGTCAGCGCCTCGAACAGCGAGAAATGCTGGAACACCATGCCGATGCCGAGGTCGCGCGCGGCGGCGGGGCTGGCGATTTCCACCGGCCGCCCGTTCCAGCGGATCGCGCCTTCATCGGGATGCATGACGCCGTAGATGATCTTCACCAGCGTGGACTTGCCGGCGCCGTTCTCGCCGAGCAGCGCATGGATCTCGCCGGCGCGGATCGTCAGGCTGACGCCGTCATTGGCGACGGTCATCGGGAAGCGCTTGACGATCCCTTCAAGCGCGAGCAGCGGTGCGTTGTCCCGCATACCCGGCTTGGCGGCCTCGTCTGCTCCCATCATCCCTTCTCGACTCGGATTCGGCTGGCTTGGAAAGGCGATTCCTTTAGGCGATTTCCCCCGGCGGTGCAGCAGGATTCCCGGCCGCAAACCGCCTCCGGTGCCGATTTGACAAGGCCGGGCGGCCACGACTAGAGTTGCCCCATGACTTATCCACATCCGAAGCTTGGAACTGCGCGAATTACCGGCCGGGCGCTCTGACAGCGCCCGGTGAACGGCCGGTCTTTCCCAATCCATTTCTGCTTCGGAGCATCCTGAAAATGACCTCGTCTGACGCTGCCTTGCCGGGCTATTCGGCCGGGCGAAACGCGCTTCCGACTTTCTGCCTGACCGTCCGAACGCTGGCCGATCCGGGCGCCCTGCCCCGGCTGCTGGAGGTCTTCGCCAAGCGCGGCATGGTGCCGGCGAAGATGTTCAGTGTGGCCACCGCCGCCGACGAACTCACCGTGGACCTGCAGGTGCCCGGGCTCGATGAAGCGCAAGGCGATCTGATCGCGAGTCAGCTGCGCAGCCAGGTCGGCATCGAGACGGTGCTGACCAGCGTGAAGGCTGAAGGCTAGCACCTTTACCGAAACGACCTGTTTGGAGGCGCGTCAAAGCAGGTCAAGCGCTTGAAGACGAACGCCTAACTCCGGTTCGCGGGCGTCATCCGGATTTTTGATCCTGGTAAAGGCCCGGTAAAGGTTGGGCTGCGCCTCCACGCTCTTTAGCCAATTCGCCTCGTTCTTCATTCAAACTCCCTGCGGTATCCAATGCATCGATCCCGCGGCGAAGCTCCGGGATGACGGATAAGGTGGGTTTGGTGAGTGACCTCTGTGCGCGTGGCGCGAGGTTGAAGGCGGCAGTATAGTTCACTTTCTGTTCTTTTTCAAGAATTAAAATGATCGAGCGCTAACCAAGCCGCGCCAGCACTTCGTCCAGCGTGTCGAGAAAGCGGTCGCATTCCGCTTCCGAGATCGCGAGCGGCGGCTTGATCTTCAGCACGTTGTGATGCGGGCCCTCGGTGCTGAGCAGGATGCCTTCCGCTTTCATCGCCTCGACGATCGCCTTGGTCTCGCGGTCGGCGGGTTCGAGCGTGTCGGGATCGCGCACCAGCTCGACGCCCATGAAGAGGCCGAGGCCACGCACATCGCCGATCAGCGGATGGCGCTCGGCGAGCGTCCCTAGGCCGTCGCGCAATTGCGCGCCGCGCGCCGCGGCATTGGCCATCAGGCGCTCGTCGCGGATCACGTCGAGCACCGCGAGCCCTGCCGCGGCCGAGACCGGATTGCCGCCGAAGGTGTTGAAATATTCCATGCCGCTGACGAAGGCGGCCGCGATCTCCGGACGGCAGGCGACGGCGCCCATCGGATGCCCGTTGCCGATCGGCTTGCCCATGGTGACGATGTCGGGGACGACGCCCCCATCGGATCCCTGGGCGGTCTCGAAGCCCCAGAAATGGCTGCCGACGCGGCCGAAGCCGATCTGCACCTCGTCGCAGATGCAGACGCCGCCGGCGGCACGCACCTCCTCGAAGGCCGCCGCGAGATAGCCCTCCGGCAGAACGAGCTGGCCGCCGCAGCCGAGCAAGGGCTCGACGAAGAAGGCAGCGAGGCGCCGGTCCAGCCCGCTCATGTCCCGCAGCAAAACCGCGACGCGGTCGGCATAGCGCCGGCCGGCCTCGGCCTCGCCGGCGCGGATGCGACCGCGATAGAGATCGGGCATTTCCGCGACCCAGACATGGCGCTTGCGTCCCGACCCGCCGGGCCCGTTGAACTTGTAGGGGCTGATGTCGATCAGCGAGGACAGGTTGCCGTGATAGGCATGGTCGAGGACGACGACCTGATCGCCGCCGCTGTAAGCGAGCGCGAGGCGCAGAGCGAGATCGTTCGCCTCGCTGCCGGAATTGACCAGGAACAGGGTCGAGAGCTCCGGCGGCAGCAGCGCGGTGAGCCGCCGCGCATAATCGACCAGATTGTCGTGCAGGTAGCGCGTGTTGGTGTTGAGCCGTGTCGCCTGCTCGGCAATCGCCGCGACGACCCGTGGATGGGCATGCCCGACATGGCAGACGTTGTTGACGAGGTCGAGGTATCGCCGTCCCGTCTCGTCGATCAGGGTCGCGCCCTCGCCGCGCACGATCTTCAACGGCGTATCGTAGGAAAGGCTGAGCGCCGGGCTGATCCAGCGATTGCGCTGCCGGCGCAGCGTCGCGGGATCGCGCGCCACGCGCGCGGCGGCCGCGATCGGCAGGCCGAGGATCTGGTTGGGATCCGGCGAGACGCTCTCCCACAGCGTCCATCGGCGCGGCGCGGCGAGACCGATGATGGCTTCGGCCCTGTCGAAGCAAAGCGCGGTCAGGATCTGGAAATGCAGATGCGGCGGCCAGCCGCCATTCTCCGCCGGCGGCGCGAGCCGCGCGATTTCCGCGCCCTGCTCCACCCTCGCCCCGATCCTCTGCCTCGCCAGGCTGGCCGGTGCGAGATGGCCGTAGACCGTCCAGAAGCGATGCGGCGTATCGCTTTCATGCTCCAGCACCAGGATGCCGCCGAACCCTTCCGGTTCCCGGTCATCGCCGATCATGGCGACCCGTCCCGGCAAAGGCGCCAGGACCGCCGTGCCGGCCGCGGCATAGAGATCGACGGCGAGATGGAGAATCCGCCGCCCGGCATCGCCCGGCGCGCCATAGATCGATCGGTCTTCGGCATATCGGCCGATCGGCCGCGCCTCGATCGACGGCAACAGAGCGTCCAGCCGTTCGGCATAAGAGATGCCAGGCCGCGCCGCTCGGTCGATATCGGCGCCGGCCAGCAGCACGGCGAGATCGGCGCGGCCGAGCGGCACGGGAAGAACCGGACCGAAGCTTCCGTTATTGGCCAGGATCCAGCGCTCGATGGCGCGCCGCGCCGCGACCGGCTCGTGGCCGCAGGCGTCGCGGAGCTGCGCCATGGCGAGCGCACGGTTGCGGCCGATCCAGGATTGCAGCGACGGCCAGATCGCATCCTGGCTGACCAGCAGATAATCGTTGTCCGGCTGCTCGCGATGCTGCCGGGCAGCGATCGCGATGCTCATCGCATGCCGGGTCAAGACCAGGTCGTAGAGCGCATCGGCCTCCGGCTCGGCGATCGGATTCTCGCGGCAATAGGCGGCGAGCAAGGGAAGCACCGCCTCGATCGGATCGGCAGCGCCGAGCGCCACGTAAGTCGCGGCCACGGCGAGCTCGCCGGCGCGCCAGCCTTCGACCATGTCGCCGAAATCGAGCAGGCCGCAGACCCTGCCCTCGGCGTCCAGCAGGACGTTGCGGTCGTTGGCATCGGCATGGACCGCCTGCTTCGGCTGTGCGCGCAGGCGCGGCAGGGTCTCGGCCGCGAAACGGTCGAGCACCGCCGCGACCGTGGCGCGCCGCTCCGGATCGGCGATCGGCGCCACGTCTTCGCGCAACGCCGTCGCCTGGGCATAGTCCCAGATGTAGGGCCGCTCCAATGCGGCGTGGTGAAAGCCCGAGAGCGCGCGGTCGAGCCGCGCCAGCAGCCGGCCCAGCGAGGCCGCCGCATCCTCCGACCGGTGCACCGCATCGGCCCAGGTCGTGCCGTCGAGCCAGGTCGTCAGGCGCAGCCGCCGCTCGGCGCCATCCGGCGCGCGGACGGCCGGCAGCATGGCGCCGGCGCGGCCGAGGAACAGCCGCGGCACCGGCAGATCCGGCGCCGCGCGTTCGAGATGGCGGAGCGCCGCCGCTTGCAGCTCGATGCGCTCCGCGGCGACCCGGGTCCCATGGATCTTGAAGAGATAGCGAGTGCCGTCGGCGGCGGTCACCTTGAAGTTCCGGTCATGCTCGCCGGGCAGCGGCTCCAGGCGACCGGAAAGCCCGAAGGCCTCCCGCAAGGTATGGGAAGCGAATTCCGTCTCGGTCTCAAGCACCGGGATGCTCATTG
>DASZYM010000048.1:0-5696 GCA_035545355.1 Dongiaceae bacterium | reverse complement strand
GAGCTGGTATCGGAGCTTCGGCAGCCCATCTTCCGAATAGGCAGGCTCGTGGCTGGTGGAGACGATGCGGTTCTTCAGGGTCAGGTGCTTCAGCGCGAAGGGCTGGAGCAGCGGGTCCTTGGAAACGGAACGGGAGGCCGGCGCGGGGTTGTCCATGCCGAGAGAATGCCGGGCGAAAGGCCGGAAATCCAGCCCCTAGAGGGTTGAAAAAGCGGTCGAATTTTGGCGACCCGTCCGCCTTGACTCGGCGCAGGCCGGGCCGCAAGGTCGCCGCTTCAGGAGAGTATCATGAACCTCGCCACCGATCTGAAGCGCATCGGTCCCGATACCGATCACCGCCGCAATACCGGCATCGCCTTCAACGAAGAGGCGGCTTTGGGGCCGACGGTCAACCTGAGCGCGGTCGAGCGTCGCACCGCGACCCTGCCCACCCGCCGCACGGTCAAGTAGGAATACCAGGCCGCCTGGCTGGTGAAGGCGATCCAGTGCATCGACCTGACCACGCTTGCCGGCGACGACACGCCGCAGCGGGTGCACCGGCTCTGCGCCAAGGCGAAGCAGCCGCTGCGCGCCGATCTGGTGGAGGCGCTGGGCCTTTCCGACGATCCGCCGCGTGTGGGTGCAGTTTGCGTCTATCCGACCATGGTAAAGCCTGCGGTCGCGGCGCTCGCCGGGTCCGGCATTCCGGTCGCCTCGGTCGCGACCGGATTCCCGGCGGGATTGATGCCGCTCGACCTGCGCCTCGAGGAGATCAAGCGCGCGGTCGCCGACGGCGCGGGGGAGATCGACATCGTCATCACCCGCGGCCATGTGCTGAGCCAGAACTGGAATGCGCTCTATGACGAGATCGCGGCGATGCGCGCGGCCTGCGGGCCGGCGCATTTGAAGGCGATCCTCGGCACCGGCGATCTCAAGTCCCTGCGCAACGTCTATCGCGCCGGCATGATCGCCATGATGGCGGGGGCCGATTTCATCAAGACCTCGACCGGCAAGGAGGATGTGAACGCCACCCTCCCCGTCTCCCTGGTCATGGTGCGCGCGATCCGCGACTACCTGGAGCTGACCGGGTTCAAGATCGGCTTCAAGCCGGCCGGCGGGTTGCGCACCGCCAAGGATGCGATGAACTGGCAGTTCCTGATGAAGGAGGAGCTGGGCCGCGCATGGCTGGAGCCCGATCTCTTCCGCATCGGCGCGAGCTCGCTGCTCGGCGATATCGAGCGGCAGATCGAGCATTTCGTCACCGGCCGCTATGCGGCGCTCAACCGGCATGCGATGGCGTGAGCGAACATGGCAACAGTTAAAGAAATCCTCCGCACCATGGAATACGGCCCGGCGCCGGAGGCCAAGGACGTCGCCACCGCCTGGCTGCAGAAGCATCAGCCCGGCTTCCAGCACTACATCAACGGCGAGTTCAAGAGTCCGCTGGAAGGCCAGTTCTTCGAGAGCAGGAATCCAGCCGACGGCTCGGTGCTGGCGCGGATCGCGCAAGGGTCGACGGGCGATGTCGATCGCGCCGTCGCCGCGGCGCGCGAGGCGTTCAAGACATGGTCGAAGACTTCCGGCGAAACGCGCGCGCGCTATCTCTATGCGATCGCGCGACATGTGCAGAAGCGCGAGCGACTGCTGTCGGTGGTCGAGAGTCTGGACAACGGCAAGCCGATCCGCGAGAGCCGCGATATCGACATCCCGCTGGTGGCGCGGCACTTCTATCACCATGCCGGCTGGGCGGCGCTGATCGGCAGCGAATTCCCCGGCTTGGGCCCCGTGGGGGTCTGCGGCCAGATCATCCCCTGGAACTTCCCGCTGCTGATGCTGGCCTGGAAGGTGGCGCCCGCCTTGGCCGCCGGCAACACCGTGGTGCTGAAACCGGCGGAATACACGCCGCTGACGGCGCTCGCCTTGGCCGAGATCTGCGACGAGGTCGGGCTGCCCAAGGGCGTGTTCAATATCGTCACCGGCGACGGCGAGACCGGTGCCCTGATCGTGGCCCATGACGGCGTGGACAAGATCGCCTTCACCGGCTCGACCGAGGTCGGCCGCGAGATCCGCAAGGCGACCGCCGGCAGCGGCAAGAAGCTGTCGCTGGAGCTCGGCGGCAAGTCGCCCTTCATCGTGTTCGACGATGCCGATCTCGACAGCGCGGTCGAGGGCGTGGTCGATGCGATCTGGTTCAACCAGGGCCAGGTCTGCTGCGCCGGCTCGCGCCTGCTGGTGCAGGAAGGCGTGGCCGAGCGCTTCACCGACAAGCTGAAGCGCCGCATGGAGACTTTGCGGGTCGGCGATCCGCTGGACAAGTCGATCGATATCGGTGCGGTCGTCGCCAAGGTGCAGCTCGAGCGCATCGCCAAGCTGGTCGAGCAAGGCAAGCAGGAAGGCGCCACCTGCTGGCAGCCGTCGACGCCGCTGCCGAGCAAGGGCTGGTTCTACCCGCCCACCCTCTTCACCGATGTCGCGCCGGCCTCCACCATCGCCCAGGTCGAGATCTTCGGCCCGGTCCTGGCCGGCATGACCTTCCGCACGCCGGACGAGGCGGCAGCGCTCGCCAACAATTCGGCCTATGGCCTCTCCGCCTCGGTCTGGTCGGAAAATATCGACCGCTGCCTCGACCTCGCCGCTAAGATCAAGGCGGGCGTGGTGTGGATCAACGGCACCAATATGTTCGACGCCGCGGCCGGCTTCGGCGGATATCGCGAGAGCGGCTTCGGCCGCGAGGGCGGCCGCGAAGGGATGTTCGAGTATCTGGTCCCGGCGAAGTCCAAGACCTCGAAAGATGCCGCGACGGCGAAGCTCAGCGCCGAGCCGGTCGCGTCGTTCATCGCGGGCGAACCGTCCCTCGACCGCACGGCAAAGATGTTCATCGGCGGCAAGCAGGCGCGGCCGGACGGCGGCTATTCCTATTCGGTGCTGGACCCCAAGGGCCGTTCGCTGGGCCAGGCCGGGCTCGGCAACCGCAAGGACATCCGCAACGCCGTCGAGGCCGCGGCCAAGGCGACCGGCTGGACCGCGATGTCCGGCCATGCCCGCGCCCAGGTGCTCTACTTCCTTGCCGAGAACCTCTCGGCCCGCGCCGACGAGTTCGCCGCGCGGCTGATCGCGATGACCGGCGTTTCGAAGAAGGCCGCCCGCGCCGAGGTCGATGCCTCGGTCTCGCGCATCATCCACTACGCCGCCTGGGCCGATAAGTATGACGGCCGCGTGCATTACACCAAGGCGCGGCATGTGACCCTGGCGATGCCGGAGGCCTGGGGCGCGATGGCGATCTCCTGCCCCGACGAGGCGCCGCTGCTCGGCCTGATCTCGCTGGTCCTGCCGGCGATCGCCATGGGCAACCGGGTGGTGGCGACGCCCTCGCCGCTGCATCCGCTCTCGGCGACCGACCTCTATCAGGTGCTGGAGACATCGGACGTGCCGGACGGCGTCGTCAACATCGTCACCGGCGAGCGCGACGTTCTCGCCAAGACGCTGGCCGAGCATGACGAGATCGCCTGCCACTGGTATGTCGGCTCGGCAGAGGGCATCGCCGCCGTCGAGCGCGCCTCGGCCGGCAACCTGAAAGCGACATGGTGCCAGTCCGGCGCCCGCGACTGGCTCTCGGCCGGGGCGCAGGGCGAAGTCTTCCTGCGCCACGCCACCCAGATCAAGAATATCTGGGTCCCCTACGGCGAATAGGAATTGAGGCGGGCCTGCTTGCCTCGGCCCGCCGACCTTCTATCATCGCCGCAAGAAACGAGTCCGGGGAGAGAAACGGTATGAAAGTGGTGAGTCCCGAGCGCGAGAAGGCGCGGACCGAGGCGACCGCCATGATGCTGATGGAGGCGCATGCCCTGCGCGAGCAGTTCGTGCCCTTCGCCGCGCAGCGCGAGATCAACGACATCGCCACCGCCTATCGCGTGCAGGACGCCTATTGGCGCCGGCAGATGGCGCGGGACAACACGACGCCCGGCGGTTTCAAGATCGGGCTCACCACCAAGAAGATGCAGGAGATGTGCGGCATCGACAGCCCGGTCGCGGGCTACGTCCCCGCCAACCGCATCTACCATTCCGGCGTCGCCGTCGAGGCCAAGCGCCACACCCATATCGGCCTGGAATTCGAGATCGCGGTGAAGCTCGGCCGCGACTTCCCGTTCCGACCCGTGCCCTATACCCAGCAGGAGCTCGCCCAAGCCGTCGTGTCGGTGGCGCCCGGCGTCGAGCTGGTCGATGACCGGCATTGCGACTACGCGACGCTCGAGGCCCTGTCGCTGATCGCCGACAATTCCTGGAACGAAGGCATCGTGGTCGGCGCCTGGCAGGAACCGCCCAACGACCTGGGCGCGGTCGAGGGCGTGGTGACGCTGGATGGTCAAGAGCTCGGCCGCGGCTTCGGCCGCGACGCACTGGGCCATCCCTATATCCCGCTCACCTGGCTCGCCAATTTCCGCGCCGGCAGCGAGCGGCCGCTGAAGAAGGGCGACGTGGTGATGACGGGAAGCCTGGTGCGCACCAACTTCCCGACGCAATCGTGCAAGTATCACTACGATCTCGCCGGGCTCGGCAGCGTCGATGTCGAGGTGACGTTCTGACGACCATCGGGTCGCCGTCCCGGCGTCACGCGTCGGGATCCACGCCTTGGGTGCCGCACGAAAGAAAAGGCGTGGATCCCGTGACCAAGTCACGGGATGACGATTCGGTTTGTATTGAGCAGGGAGAGTAACCGTGGATCTCGGAATTGCAGGCAAGCGCGCGCTGGTGACCGGCTCGTCCAAGGGGCTCGGCCGCGCGATCGCGGCGGCGCTGGCCGCGGAGGGTGTGAAGGTCGCGATCTGCTCGCGCAACGCGGATTCCGTGGCGAAGACTGCGGCGGAGCTGAAGGTCGAGGGCTTCCCCGCCGATCTCTCGGCGGCGGGCGCGGTCGAGAAGCTGGTCGAGGACGTGACCCGGAAGCTCGGCGGCGTCGACATTCTCGTCTCGAATACCGGCGGCCCGCCGCCGACCGGGTTCGACACCACGACCGACCAGCAATGGCGCGACGCCTTCGAAGGCCTGTTCATGAGCACGGTGAAGCTGATCCGGCTCTGCCTGCCCGGCATGCGCGCGCGCAAATGGGGCCGCATCATGACCGTGACCTCGGTCTCGGCACGGGAACCGCTTGACGGCCTCACGATCTCGAACGCGATCCGCCCGGGGATTCATGGCCTGCTCAACTCGCTCAGCCGCGAGGTCGGCAAGGACGGGATCACCGTCAACGCGCTGATGCCGGGCTCGACCCTCACCGACCGGCTGAAGGACTTCCCCTACGACCAGGACGAGATCGACCGCACCATTCCGGCGCGCCGCCTCGGCAAGCCCGAGGATTTCGGCGCGGTCGCGACCTTCCTGGCCTCGCAGCAGGCCGGCTATGTCAACGGCGAGGCCATTGCCGTCGATGGCGGCATGCTGCGCTCGATCTGACGGAACGACGCGGCGGAAAGCGGGTTTCCCTGCCATGACCCCGAAGCCCCGCATCATCGGCCCCGAGGACGAAGACCGTCGCACCGACAACCCCGTGGTCAGCAATGGCGAGGTGGGCGGGCCGCCGCCGAAACGCAACCGCGACGCCCAGCGCCGCGCCCGCGAAGCCGGCGTCGAATCCCTGCCCGACGGCGAGGATGCCGCCGAGCGCGAAGCGGCGAAAGCGCGCGACGATTAGATCCTCAGACGTCATGCCCGCGCTTGAC
>DASZYM010000047.1:0-13380 GCA_035545355.1 Dongiaceae bacterium | reverse complement strand
ACCGCCGCCGCCAACCATGCGGGACTGGCGGGCCGGGTCACCGCGACGGCGCGCAATCTCGATTCATCGCCGCTGCCGCCGGAGGAGTTGAAGCGCTTCGACTGCGTGGTCTTCGACCCGCCGCGCGCCGGCGCGAAGACTCAAGCGGAGATGCTGGCGCGCTCGCGGGTGAAGCGCGTCGTCGCCGTCTCCTGCAACCCGACGACCTTCGCCCGGGACGCGCGGATCCTCGTCGATGGCGGGTTCACGCTCACCGATCTCGTCGCGGTCGACCAGTTCGTCTGGTCGGCGCATGTGGAGATCGTCGCCGCCTTCAAGCGCTGAGCGAGAGCCTACTGCTCCAGGGTCAGCCGGCCGTTCTCGACCCGCCAGGAGCGCAGGCGCTTCAGGAATTCCATGCCCAGCAGCGAGACCGGCATCGGCGCGCGGTTGACCGTCGCCGGCACTTCCATGACCTCGATCGGCCCGACCTGGAGGCGGTTGATCTGCACCGGCGCGCCCATGACCGATCCGTTCGCCGTCATCGCCGGCATGCTGTAGCTGAGGTTGTCGGGATCGAGGCCGATCGCCCGCGCATCGGCCGGCGTCAGCACGATGTCGCTCGCGCCGGTATCGACCAGGAAATTGATGTCGTGGCCATCGACGGTCGCGTTGACATGGAAATGGCCGTCGTCGCCGAGCGGGAAGGCGATGGATTGCGGGCCGGTCTGCTGGCCCTGGGCGGGGACCAGCTCGGCAACGAAGCGGGTGCGGAGCGCAGTGAACTCGTCGCGATAGCTGTAGATCAGGATCAGCCCGGCGAAGATCACGCACCAGGCGCCGAAATGCGAGATCGTGGTGCCGGGGCGGGACTGCAGCCGCGCCGCCACGCCGGCGCTCAGCGCCGCGAGGATGACGCAGAGATAGACGACCTGCAGCATGCGGTCGTTGTCGTTGAACGTGCCGAGGCCGAGATGCGCGGCCATCATCACGATGCCGAACACCACGGCCACCACGAGCATCCAGATCCAGCCGCCCCGGTTCATCCGCCGTCCATTGTCCCGATACAATCCCAGCATAGTCGGTGGCGGCGGCCGAGCAAAGACCCGCCCGCATGACCGGCATGCATCCGTCCCGGTTGCCGCCTTGGCGCGGCTTCTTTAGCGTGCCGCGAAACGGTGGAGCAGGGGAGAGTGATGCCCATCTGGGCGCTGTATCTCGTGACGGTCGCGATCTGGGGCACCTCCTGGTACGGCATCAAGGAGCAGCTCGGCACCGTCGCGCCGACCGTCTCCATCGCCTATCGCTTCCTGCTGGCCGCCGCCATCCTCTGGACCTTCTGCCTCGCGACCCGCCGTCCGCTGAAGTTCCGGCTGCGCGACCACGGCTGGATGGCGCTGCAGGGCCTCTGCCTGTTCTGCGGCAATTACATCCTGTTCTATTTCGCCGGCGCGCATCTGGTGAGCGGACTGCTCGCGGTCTGCTTCTCCACCATGTCGCTGATGAACGTTGTCAACGTGTGGATGTTCTTCCGCCGGCCCCTGGATCGCAATGCCGGCCTGGCGGCGCTGGTCGGCCTGGCCGGCATCGCCCTGGTCTTCTATCCCAAGTTCATGGAGCAGAACGCGCGGGCCGATGCGATGCTCGGCCTCGGCCTTTCGATGCTGGCGACCCTGCTCGCCTCGCTCGGCAACATGATCTCGGTGAAGCTGAAGGCGCTGGCGATCCCGGTCGTCCAGTCCAACACCATCGGCATGACCTATGGCGCCGCGTTCTGCGCGCTGTTCTCCGTGCTGATCGGGGCACCGTTCAACTTCGATTTCCGGCCGGCCTTCACGATCTCGCTGGTCGGCCTCGCGGTCTTCGCCTCGGTCTTCGGCTTCGGCGCCTATCTGACCCTGGTGCAGCGGATCGGCGCCGGCCGCGCCGGCTATACCTCGGTCGTCTTTCCGATCATCGCCCTCTTGCTTTCCACCTTTCTCGAAGGCTATCGCTGGACGCCGCTGGCGGGGCTGGGTCTCGTCCTGGTCCTCTCCGGCAATCTGATCCTGCTGCTCAAGCGTTCCCCGGCGCCGGTGGCGGCGCCGCAACTCCAGAAGGGCCCCACGGCATGAACACGATCGCCAAACCCGATTTCGACGCGCTCGGCTATCGGGTCCGGCCGGAGATCGCCAAGCTCCCGGATTCCGGCATCGTCGAGGTCTGGCGGATGGGCTTCACCGTGCCCGACGTGATCGGCCTCTGGGTCGGCGAGGGCGACTTGCCGACGACGCGCTTCATCTGCGACGCCGCGGCTAAGGCGCTGAACGAAGGCCATACCTTCTACACCCATAAGCGCGGCATCCCCGAGCTCCGCCAGGCGCTGATCGACTATTACAAGAAGCATTGGAACGTGACCCTGGGCGACGACCGCATCGCCGTCACCTCCAGCGGCATGAATGCCATGACCCTGCTGGCGCAGATCCTCTGCGGCGCCGGCGACAATGCGATCTGCGTCACCCCGGTCTGGCCCAACATCTTCGCCGCGATCGAGATCATGGGCGCCGAAGTGCGGCAGGTGGCGCTCACCGGAGACGAGCAGGGCTGGCATCTCGATATGGAGAAACTGTTCGCCGCCTGCGATGCCAGGACCAAGGCGATCTATGTCGCCTCGCCGGGCAACCCGACCGGCTGGGTGATGCCGGAAGAGCAGCGACGCGCATTGCTCGATTTCGCCCGCAAGAAGCGGATCGCGATCCTGGCCGACGAAGTCTATGCGCGCCTGGTCTACGATCGGCCGGTGGCGCCCTCCTTCCTGGAGATCGCCGAGCCGGAGGATCCGGTCTTCGTGGTCAACAGCTTCTCCAAGACCTGGGCCATGACCGGCTGGCGCGTGGGCTGGATCGTCGGCCCGCCCTCGATCATGCCGAAGATGGAGATGCTGATCGAATACAACACCTCCGGCGGCCAGAGCTTCCTGCAGAAGGCCTGCGTCACCGCGATCCGCGAGGGCGAGGATTGGGTCAGGTGGATGGTCGATCGCTGCCGCCAGAGTCGCGACGTGGTGATGGAACGGGTCGGCCAGATGAACCGGGTCCAGGTCATTCCCGCCAATGCGGCCTTCTACCTGATGCTCCGGGTGGCCGACATGGGCAACGCCACCGAGTTCTGCAAGCGGCTGGTGGTGGAGGGCCGGGTGGGGCTTGCGCCCGGCACGGCCTTCGGCGCGGGCGGCGAGCAGTACCTGCGGCTTTGTTACGCCCAGAGCCCGGAACGGATCGGAATCGCCATGGACCGCCTGGGCAAGTTCCTGTCCGAGCGTTGATGAAACGCCGGGAATCCCGGCGCTTTGGCCGAAATAGATTAACGATAACCGGCATTTGGCCGGCGCGCGCCCGCATGCCCGGCTACCCAAGCCGGAAAGCGCTATGCTACAGTCTTCGCCGTCGCCGGTTGGTAAGGGAATGACCGAACAGGAAATGTTCGGCAGCGGCAGACGCAGGGAGCGTTGAAGCCGACCATCGGCAGCTTTACGGGAAAAGGGAGAATCATGAAGAAAACGATCTTTGGCAGCATCGTTGCCGGGGCCATCATGGCGTTGGCGACCATTTCTGCCCATGCCCAGGACACGATCAAGTTCGGCATCGCGGCCGAGCCCTATCCGCCGTTCACCTCGCCCGACGCCTCGGGCAAGTGGGTCGGCTGGGAAGTCGACCTGATGGACGCGGTCTGCGCCGAGATGAAGGCGAAATGCGAGATCGTGCCGGTCGCCTGGGACGGCATCATCCCCGCTCTGCAGGCCAAGAAGTTCGACGTGATCTGGTCGTCGATGTCGATCACGCCCGAGCGCAAGCAGCAGATCGACTTCACCGACAAGTACTACCAGACTCCGGCGGTGCTGATCGGTCCGAAGAGCGACACCACCAAGATCGGCATCGTCGACAATCCGGAAGCCGCGGGCCGCAAGATCATCGATCCCGCCAGCGTGAAGGGCAAGACGGTCGGCGCGCAGATCCAGACCATCCACGCCAACTACGTCAAGAAGTACCTGACGGAGTCCGACGTGAAGCTCTATGACACCCAGGACAACTGCAATGCCGACCTGGTGGCCGGCCGCATCGACTATGTGATCGCCGACTCGATCGCGCTCGACGCCTTCCTGAAGTCCGACCAGGGCAAGGACATGGAGGTCAAGGCGACGATCCCGAGCGATCCGATCTTCGGTGACGGCGTCGGCGGCGGCCTGCGCAAGGACGACACCGCGCTCAAGGAGAAGCTGAACGCCGCCTTGAAGGCGGTCCATGCCTCCGGCAAGTACGACGAGATCACCAAGAAGTACTTCAACTTCGACATCTACGGCAGCTAAGCCTGCCGGCCGAAAGGCTGAAAATGAACGCCACCCGAGGCTTGCGCTCGGGTGGCGTTTGCCTTTTCATGAAGCGGGGGAGTGCCCGGGAGAAACCGGGCCGACGGAACGGGGAAGCGGAATGGACATGACTCGCCGGGTGCGAGACCGGACGCGATGAATCCGAACCAGTCGGTTTGGCAGATGCTCAGCTACGGCGACCAGGGCTGGAGCGACGAACTGCTCCACGGCCTCTGGCTGACCATCCAGATCTCGGTCTGCATCTATCTCGTCGGCTTCTGCTTCGGCCTGGTCGGGGCGGGCATGAAGCTCAGCGGCAACCGCTTGCTGATGCGGATCGGCGATATCTACAGCACCCTGATCCGCGCGCTGCCCGAACTGCTGCTGCTGTTTCTGCTCTATTACGCCGGCACGGATATGGCCCGCAGTGTCCTGGTCGGCCTCGGGATCGCCGGCGAGGATGTGCAGATCAACGCATTCGCCGCCGCCGTGCTGGCGCTGGGCTTCATCTACGGCGCCTACATGACCGAGGTGTTGCGCGGCGCGATCCTCGCGGTGCCGAAAGGGCAGATCGAGGCCGCGCGCGCCTATGGCATGCATTTCGGGCTGCGCTTTCGCCGCGTGCTGTTCCCGCAGATGATGCGCTATGCCATGGGCGGCATGGGCAACCTCTGGCTCAACACGACCAAGGACAGCGCGCTCATCGTCGTGCTCGGCAGCCTGCCGGAGCTGCTGTCGGCGACCCGCAATGCCGCCGCGGCGACCAAGCACTACGCCTTCTTCTTCTTCATCGGCGGCCTGCTCTACCTGCTCATCACCGTCACGTCCATGATCATCCAGGCGCGGATCGAGAAGCACCTGAACCGCGGCTATCGACGGGTCTGAGGCCGATGGCGGATTTCCTCGACGGCCTGCAATACCTCGCCACCGTCGCACTGCCGGCTTTGCTGGCCGCCATTCCCACGACCCTTGCGCTGACTCTCATTTCGGGCGCGATCGGCAATCTCCTGGCGCTTCCCATCGCCGTCGCGCGCACCTCGCGCAACCCGCTGCTCTGGGTTCCGGCCTATTGCTACATCCTGGTGATGCGCGGCACGCCGTTGCTGATCCAGCTCTTCTTCATCTATTACGGTCTCGGCTCGTTGCTGCCCGGCACCTGGGTGCGGCATAGCTGGCTATGGCCTTATCTCCGCGAGGCGTTCTGGTACGCGGTGTTCGCCTTCAGCCTGAACACCGCCGGCTATACGGGCGAGATCTTGCGGGTCGGATTGAATTCGGTGCCGCATGGCGAGATCGAGGCCGGCCGCGCCTTCGGCATGACCGGCTGGCTGATCTTCTGGCGCGTCACCCTGCCGCGGGCGATCCGGATCCAGCTCCCGGCCATGGTCAACGAAGTCATCCTGCTGCTGAAGGCGACCTCGCTCGCCTCGACGATCACCGTCATGGATATCATGGGCACCCGGACCGATCTCTTCGCCCAGAGTTTCCGGACCTATTCCCCGCTGCTGGGCGCGGCCATCATCTACTTCGTGCTGGTTTTCCTGTTCACCCGCGTGCTCAATTGGGTGGAGCGGTACCTGAACAAGGATCGCCTGGCGCCCGTCGCCGTTGTGCTTCCGGCCGGGATACCCTGATCTCCCCCGCATCGCCCGGACGGGCGCCCACGAGCGGAACATGAATCGCAGGACAATGCTTTCGGCCGCCGCTGCCGCGGTGGCGCTGCTCTTTGCCGGATATTCGGCCTATTGGTGGATGGTGGCCGGCCGCCTTGAGGCCGGGCTCGATGCCTGGATCGCCGCCGAGCGCCAGGCCGGGCTCGTCATCGACACGGACCGGACGCCGATCGGCGGCTATCCATTCACGTTCCGCGCCACCTTCCGCCATCCGCATGTCAGCGGCCAGCTCGCCGGCCGGCCGATCGACTGGCAGGGCGCCGATGTCGAGGCTTGGCTGTGGCCGTTCGGCCTCCGATCGCTGCACCTGACGACGACAGGCGACCATCGCGTCACGATCGGCGCCGACCAGGCTGCGATCCATGTCGAGACGCTGAATGCAGTGCTGCATTTCGATCCGCGGGGCCAGGTATCCGGCGTCGCTGCGGAAAGCGGGGCGGCGACCATCACACTCGCCGGCAATCGCGCCGTCGCCTTTCAATCGGCTTCGGCATCCTTCGCGGGTCCGGCGATGCCGCCGCAATCCGACCGCGACCCGCTGCTGCAGTTCTCTCTCTCGGCGGCGGCGTTGAAGCTGCCGGCGGATGTCCAACTACTCACCGCCAATCCGGTGGACGCGCTTGCGATCCAGGGCACGGTCAAGGGCCCGATGCCGCAAGCGCCGCTCCGACAGGCGCTTGCGTCCTGGCGCGACGCAGGCGGCATTGTCGAGATCAGCGCATTCAGCGCCGCGCAGGATCCACTCGCGGTCTCCGGCAGCGCGACGATCGCGCTCGATGCCGACCTGCAGCCGATCATCGCCGCGAACCTGGCGGCGAAGGGCCTCGGGCCCACCGTCGATCTGCTGGCGCAGCAAAAGCGGATCGCGGGCAACGACGTCATGAAGGCGAAGCTGTTCATCGCCGCGACCGAGCAGAACGCGCCCGAGGGCGGCAAGCAGGTCACCTCCGGCCTCACGATCCAGAACGGCTTTCTCTATCTCGGCCCGTTCAAGGTCGCGCGCATCGCCAAAATAGAATGGCCGTGACCGGACGCTGCTTAATAAAGATCGTCATGGTACGCGAAGGCGTACCATCCACGAGTTCGAACCCGTCGCACGATAGAAACTCGTGGATGGTCGGCCTTCGCCGACCATGACGAGAGTAATTGGAGAAATCGGAACGCGTGGCCTTAGAGCGCCCGCGGACCTACTGCCCCTCGCGCAGGCCCTTGACGAATTCCGCCAGGCCGATCTGCCGCTGGCGCTTGAGGCGCTCGGCGGTCAGGATCGAGCGCACCTGCGTCACGCTGGCATCGATGTCGCGGTTGACGACGATGTAATCGTATTCCGCCCAATGGCTCATCTCGTCGGCCGCCTTGGCCATGCGGCGGGCGACCACCTCGGCGCTGTCCTGGGCGCGGCTCTTCAGGCGCTGCTCCAACTCGCTGGTCGAGGGCGGCAGGATGAAGACGCTGACCAGGTCGTCGCGCGCCGCCTGCGCCACCTGCTGGGTGCCCTGCCAGTCGATGTCGAACAGCACGTCCTTGCCGCGGCGCAGAGCGGCTTCGACCGGACCCTTCGGCGTGCCGTAGTAATTGTCGAAGACCTTGGCGTGCTCCAGGAAGTCCTTGCGGTCGATCATCGCACGGAAGGCGGCGATCTCGACGAAGTGATAGTCGATACCTTCCTTCTCGCCGGGGCGCATCGGCCGCGTCGTCGCCGAGACCGACATGGTCAGGTTCGGCTCCAGACTCAGCAGCCGCCGCGAGATCGTGGTCTTGCCGGCGCCCGACGGCGACGACAGGACCAGCATCAACCCGCGGCGCTGGATCTGGGTGAGGCCGGACGCGTCTTCGCTCATGTCGTTCATTCGAGATTCTGGATCTGCTCGCGGAGCTGCTCGATCGCCGCCTTGAGCTCGATGCCGATGGTGGTGAGGCCGATATCCGCGCTCTTGGAGCAGAGCGTGTTGGCCTCGCGGTTGAATTCCTGGCACAGGAAGTCGAGCTTGCGCCCGACCGCGCCGCCGCCGGCGATCAGCGTGCGCGCCGCGGCGACATGCGCGGCGAGCCGGTCGAGCTCCTCGCGCACATCGGCCTTGCCGGCGAGCATCGCCGCCTCTTGCGCCAGGCGCTCTTCGCTCAGCGGCGTCAGGCCCTGCAGCAATTCGGCGAACTGGCGCTCCAGCTTCTGCCGGATCGCCAGCGGCTGCGCGCCGGCGCTGGCGACCGCCGCCGCGCGCAGCCGGTCAATCTCCGCGAGATGGCCGAGGATCAAGGCGGCGAGGCGCGCGCCTTCCTGGCGGCGCATCTCGCCCAGGCTCTCGATCGCCTGGCCGAGGCCGTGCTGCAGAACGTCGGTGCGGCGCGCGCTTTCCGCTTCATCGACCTTCGGCAGCTCGACCTCGAGCACGCCCTTGAGACCCAGCAGGCCGTCGAGTCGCGCAGGCTGCGCCGGAACCTGCGCGCCGATCTCCTTCACGATGGCCAGGACCTGGTCGAGCGCCGCGCGATTGATCGCGAGGCGGCCCTGCGAGGCCGTGTCGTCGATGGTCAGCGTGACGGCGACATTGCCGCGCTTCAGCGATTCCGCCGCGCGGCTGCGCACGAAGCCGTCGAGATATTCATAGCCGGCGGGGAAGCGGCAGCGCAGGTCGAGATTGCGTCCGTTGACGCTCTTCAACTCCCAGGTCCAGCCGAAATCGCCAACCGCGCCCTCGGCGCGCGCGAAGCCTGTCATGCTGGCGATCGACAACCGGTAATCCCCCGTCACTCGCGCCGGGCTTTTGCCGCCGGCGAACGGGCGCTATCTTCGCCAATGCCAATGGCGATGGCAAGCGAGGCATCTTCGGAGGCCATGGGGTGAAGACCTTCCATTCGATCCTGATCACCGGCGCCAGTTCGGGAATCGGCGCGGCTCTGGCCGAGGAATTCTCCGGCAAAGGCGTGCGGCTGGTGCTCGGCGGCCGCTCGACCGAGCGCCTGGCGGCGGTGTCGCATGCCTGCCGCGCGCGCGGCGCCGAAGTCGAAGCGACCGCGATCGATGTGGTCGACCGCGCCGCGGTGGCGGAATGGATCGTCGCCGCCGATCGCCGGCAGCCGATCGATCTGGTGATCGCCAATGCCGGCGTCTCCGGCGGCACGCTGACCGGGAACGAGACCGAGGACCAGGCGCGGCATATCTTCGCCGTCAATATCGACGGCGTGCTCAACACCGTGTTCCCGATCCTGCCGGCGATGCAGGCGCGCAGGAGCGGCCAGGTCGGCATCATGAGCTCGCTCGCGGGCCATCGCGGCTTTCCGGGTGCGCCGGCCTATGGCGCCTCGAAGGCGGCGGTGAAAGTCTGGGGCGAGGCGCTGCGCGGCGATCTTCGGCCGAGCGGGATCGGCGTCAGCGTCATCATGCCGGGCTTCATCAGGACGCCGATGACCGATGTCAACGACTTCCCGATGCCGTTCCTGATGCCGGTCGGGCGCGCGGCGCGGATCGTCCGGCGCGGGTTGGAAGCCGACAGGGCGCGGATCGCGTTTCCGTGGCAGACCGCGTTCTTCGCCTGGCTGGCCGGCATGCTGTCGCCGGCGATCGTCGATCCGCTGCTGGCGCGATTGCCGAAGAAGGGATGATGGCGGCACCGGAACGCTCCGCCGGGCTCACCGGCGCGGAAGCCGAGGCCCGGCTGCGTCGCTTCGGCCCGAACCGGCTGCCCGACCGCGAGCATCGCAATCTCCCGCGCATCGCCGGCGAGGTGTTCCGCCAGCCGATGTTCCTGATGCTGGTGGCGACCGCGGTGCTCTATCTCCTGCTCGGCGACCTCGGCGAGGGCGCGCTGCTCGGCGGCTTCGCCGTCGTCAATCTCGGCCTGGTCATCGTGCAGGAATGGCGCACCGAGCGGGTGCTCGACGCCTTGCGCGACCTCAGCAGTCCACGGGCGCTGGTGGTCCGCGACGGCAAGGAGCAGCGGATCGCCGGGCGCGATGTGGTGCCCGGCGATCTCGTCATCCTGGCCGAGGGCGACCGCGTGCCGGCCGATGCCGTCGTCCTTGCCTGCCGCGACCTGCAGATCGACGAATCGCTCCTGACCGGAGAATCGGTGCCGGTGCGCAAGCAAGCGGCGGCGGCCGACGCGCCGGCGGTGCCGCCGGGCGGCGACGATCTGCCTTTCGTGTTCTCCGGCACCCTGATCGTGAAAGGGCAGGGCCTGGCCGAAGTGCGGTCGACCGGCAGCGCATCCGAGATCGGCAGGATCGGCGCGCGCCTCGCGACGCTGGCGCCGGAACCCACGCTGATCCAGGCCGCGACCGCGCGTCTGGTCCGCGCCTTCGCGGTCTTCGGCCTCGGGGTCAGCATCCTCGTCGTCCTGCTTTACGTCGCCCTGCGCGGCGGCTGGCTGGACGGGATCCTGGCCGGCTTGACCGTCGCGATGTCGATGCTGCCGGAAGAATTCCCGATGGTGCTGACCGTGTTCCTGGCGCTCGGCGCCTTGCGGCTGTCGCGGCAGCATGTCCTGGCGCGGCGCTCGGCGGCGATCGAAAGCCTCGGCGCGGCCTCCATGCTCTGCGTCGACAAGACCGGCACGCTGACCGAGAACCGCATGGCGGTCGCCTGCCTCTACGCGGACGGCGCGTTCTATGACGTGTCGCCCGGCGGCACCGCCTTGCCGGAGCCGTTCCACGGCGTGATCGAGTTCGCCATCCTGGCCAGCAAACGGCATCCGTTCGATCCGATGGAGCTCGCCATGCAGCGGCTCGGCCTCGCGACGCTGGGGGAGACCGAGCATCTGCATCCGCATTGGGGGATGGTCCGGGAATACGAGCTGCAGCCCGGCTTCCTGGCGATGACCCGCGTCTGGGATGCCGATCCCGCCGACCCCGACGATGGATATGTCCTGGCGGCCAAGGGCGCGCCGGAGGCTATCGTCGACCTCTGCCACCTGTCCGAGGGCCGCGGCGCGGAGATCGAGGCCGCTGTGAAGGCGATGGCCGCGCGCGGTCTGCGGGTGATCGCGGTCGCCCGCGGCCGGACCATGGCGGCGACGCTCCCGCCCCGGCAACATGATCTGGATTTCGCCTTCGCCGGTCTCATCGGCCTGGCCGATCCGTTGCGGCCAGAGGCGCGGTCGGCCATCGCGCAGTGCCGGCAGGCCGGGATCGGCGTTGCCATGCTCACCGGCGACTACGCGGCAACCGCCCAGGCGATCGGGACCGCCGCCGGGCTCGAGAGTCCCGGCGGCGTGCTGACCGGCCCGGAGGTCGCAACGCTCGACGATTCCGCGCTGGCGGAGCGGGTGCGCGATGTGCGGATATTCGCCCGCATCCTGCCGGATCAGAAGCTGCGCCTGGTCGAATCGCTGAAGCGCCGGGGCGACGTGGTGGCGATGACCGGCGACGGCGTCAACGACGCGCCGGCGCTCAGGGCGGCGCATATCGGCGTCGCCATGGGCGGGCGCGGCTCGGACGTTGCCCGCGAGGCGGCCTCGATCGTGCTGCTGGACGACAATTTCGCGGCCCTGGTGGCCGCGGTCGCCCAGGGCCGGCGCATCTTCGACAATCTGCGCAAGGCGATGGCCTTCATCGTCGCCGTGCATATTCCGATCGCCGGCCTGGCGCTGCTTCCCATCGCCTTCGGCTGGCCGCTGCTGCTGTTTCCGGTTCATGTCGTCTTCTTGGAGATGCTGATCGACCCGATCTGTTCGATCGTGCTCGAGGCCGAGCCCGCGGAGCCGGATTCCATGCGCCGGCCGCCGCGGCGCCGCGACGAACCGCTTCTCGCCATGCGGACGCTGTTGTGGAGCGTCGCACAAGGAAGCGTTGCGCTGCTCGCCGTGCTGGGGCTCTACGGATGGGCCGTATCGTCCGCGATGCCCGCGGCGGAAGCGCGCGGATTGGCGTTCGCCGCGCTGATCGTCGCCGATCTCTTCCTGGTATTGGTCAATCGCGGCTGGGGAACCCGGCCGTTCGGCGGCTTCAGCCGGCCCAACCCGGCCTTGGCCGCGGTCGTGCTCGCGGCCGTGGCGGCTCTGGGACTGGTGCTCTTCGTGCCCGGGCTGGAGCAGCTCTTCGGCTTCGAGGCGCCGAGCGTCGCGCTGCTCCTGCTGGCCGCGGCGGCCGGCAGCATCTCGGTCGGATGGTTCGAGCTGATCAAGCCGCTGCGTTTCGGCCGCTAGCGGCAGGGGGCGGAGTGGGCGCTCGGGCCCACTCCTGCCTGATCCCGGTCAGTCCACCGGCTTCACGCCGAGATCGTTGAGCGCCTGTTCCAGCTTCTGGGCGCCCATGTCGCCCTGGTTGGACTGGCACTGCGAGGTGCCGATCGAGCCCAGGCCTTCGGCGCGGTCGAGCCCCGCGGCGCCCTGATGGTTGGCGATCGTGTTCTCGTACTGCGATTCCAGCGCCGCGCAGCGGTCGGCCATCTGCTGCTTGTTCGCCGGATGGTTCTCGTTGTTGGTATTCGCGGCGGCGAGCGCGGCGGTGGAGAGCAGGGCGGTGCCCACAATGCCGAGCAGGATGGGACGGATATTCATGGGAAGCTCCTTGGTTGGGGGCAGGCCCGCCGATCGAGCCCGCCGCTTGCCTCGGATGGCGCGATTGCCCGCGATCCGATAGGGAGCTAGCTAATCGGGCGGCGCGGATGATCCCAGGGGCCGCTGGCGCGGGATGGTAACCCTGTGCGACGCTGCCGACCTCCGGTTACCGTCCGTTACCCGTTGTGATCGGAGACGCCCCTTGAACCGGATCGCGATCGATCTCCTGTTGAGCCGCCTTCATGTCAGGTGAGACCGTCATTCAATGAGCATCCCGGTGCTTGAGACCGAGACGGAATTCGCTTCCCATGCCTTGCGGGAGGCTTTCGCGCTTTCCGGTCGCCTGGAGCCGCTGCCCGGCGAGCATGACCGGAACTTCAAGGTGACCGCCGCCGACGGCACTCGCTATCTCTTCAAGATCCACGGGACCCGGGTCGCCGCGGAGCGCATCGAGCTGCAGGCGGCGGCGCGCCGCCATCTCGCGCGCGCGGCACCGGACCTGCGGGTGCCGCGGCTGTTCCTCGGCCGCGCCGGCGCCATGCTGCCGGCCCTCCGCGCGCCGGATGGCGCCGAGCGGCGCCTGCGCCTGACGACCTGGCTCGACGGCGCCACCTGGGCCGATGCGGTGCGCCGGTCGGAGGATGCGGCGGTCTCGCTGGGCCGGTTGCTGGCGCGGCTCGACCGCGCACTCTCGAGCTTTCTCCACGCCGCATTGGCGCGGCCTTACATCTGGGACTATGCCCAGGCGATGGCGTTGCGCGAGGACGTGGCGCTGATCGCCGATCCGGAGCGCCGCCGCCTGCAGCTCGATGCGCTCCGCGGCGACCCGGGTCCCGTGGATCTTGAAGAGATAGCGAGTGCCGTCGGCGGCGGTCACCTTGAAGTT
>DASZYM010000046.1:0-7016 GCA_035545355.1 Dongiaceae bacterium | reverse complement strand
ATCGGTGACCTTGATGACGGTGAAACCGGTCTGCTGCAGCGCCTGCGCCATCAGCCCGGCATCGTTCACCGGGTTGGGCAGCGAGCCGATATCCGCGCCGTAATGGGAATTGCCGATCACGAGAGCGACGCGCGGCTCCGCTTGCGCCGACGGCGTCGACCACTGGCCGAGAAGCAAGAGACCAGCGGCGATGATCCCGATCCTGCCGATCATGCTTATCCTCCTACCCCGGAGCGCCGCCCCACGATATGCGCGCCTTATGCAAGCAAAATTACGCCCGGCTTGCGCCGAAGTCGATGCAGGCACCTCCCTCTGTGCGCCCGATCACCACACATTTTTGTACGTATGTCCTCATCTTCGTAAACGAAGATGGTTAACGTGGACCCTGCCGGTCAGAGGCCTTTCGGCAGCCAAAGCGAGAGCAGGCTGCAGCCCAGAAGGAAGATCCCGGTCGCCACGAAGACCGCCGGAAGCGGGAAAAAACCCAGCAGGAGCGAGAAGAAGAGCGGCGGCACCACGCTGGCGGCATCGCGATAGATGCTGAAGACGGTGGACATCTGCGGCCGCTCCAGTGGGCGGACGGCCCGGAGGAACGTGACCGCCGCGACCGAGTCCAAGGAGACGGCGCCCAGCGCGGAGCCCAGGAAAGCCAGCCATACCAGGTTGGGCGTCCCGCTGGCCAGAGCCGCGACGATCATCGCCGTCGCGACGATGAGATAGGCCGCCGCCATGAAGCGGCGCAGCCCGATCCGCCGCGCCACCCATCCCAGGCCCAGGGTCAGGACCAGCATGGTGGTGCAGCTCGACTGCAGATCGCCGGCCGCGGTCTTCGGGAAACCCGCTTCCTCGAGATACCAGGGGCCGTAATTGAAGATCATCACCCACCAGGTCTCCCGACCGAAATTCAGCACCCAGGCAAGGCGCAGGCGCGGCTGCGAGAAATAGCGGCGCAGGTTCTTCAAGGGATTGCGGCTGGCGAGGCTGGCCGGCGCCTCGAGCCCGAGCCAGAGGAAGAAGACCAGGAGCACCAGAGCGGTGCCGCCGGAGACGCCGAAGACCAGCATCGGATCGATGGTGTAGAGCCGCACGCCGACCCATGGCCCGCCGACCCAGGCCAAGGCGGAGATGAAGGTGCGCAGCGGCTCGGAACTCGCGAGCTGGCGCTTGGGGATGAAGGCGGCGATGTAGAGGTTGAGCAGCGTGAGCACGCTGGCCGCGGCGATCGATCGCATGAACCAGCCGGCGGAGAAGCCGAGCAGGCCGTCCGCCGCCATCGCCGCCGGCGCGATCGCCAGGAGCGCGATGGCGGCGAGATAGACCCGGCGCGCCCGCCAGCGCTCGACCAAGGTCGGAATGGCAAAGGTGGCGATGACGCCCATGATGCCGGCGGCCGAGACCATCAGGCCCGCCGTCTGCTCCGAGCCGAAGAGACGCAGCGCTTCCAGCGGGATGACCGGCGACAGGAGCGCACGGGCGATCGAATCCATCAGGAACAGGAAGGCCATGAGGCCCGGCCCAGGCTTCGGCCAGCGCCGGCGCGCGCCGATAATGGCTTCTCCTCGGGCGAGCGGAGAAGCGGGCTTCGGCTGGACTTGCATGGAAGGGAATCGGGAACGGAAATCGACGCGGGGTGCGGCAGTTATAGACGGAGTGCCGCGATCTCACAAATGGGGTGCGAGCTCCGTCGGGGCGCGGTCGATCAGATGCAGGAAGGAGCCCATGACCTTGCCGACCCGCCGGCCGAAGCATCCGAGATCGCGGCCCTGGGCATCGGTGGCGGCGAACAAGCCGGCGCCGCCCGCTTCGCGCGCGACACTCGCATAGTGGAATTCATGGCCGGCGAAGGCCGCGCCCCGCGCGCCGAGCGGACCCGCATCCAGAAGCGCCGCGCGGCGATAGCCGAGATGCAGCCTGGGCTCGGCGAAGCTGGTCGCGACCGGCAGCAGCCCGGCCATCGGATGCGCTCTTCCATCGGCATCGGTCAGGCTCTCGCCGAGGGCCATGTAGCCGCCGCATTCGCCATAGACCAGCGCGCCGCGTCCGGCGGCGGCGCGCAGGCCGGCCTGATAGCGCCGATTGCCGGCGAGCCGCCCGGCATGGAGCTCCGGATAGCCGCCCGGAAGGAACACGGCATCGGCGCCCGGCGCGGGCGCCTCATCGCCGAGCGGCGAGAAGAAGGAGAGCGATGCCCCGGCGCGGCGCCAGGATTCGAGCTGCGCCGGATAGGCAAAGGCGAAGGCGACATCGCGGGCGACCGCAATGTGCTGGCCGAGCGGCGGCAAGCCGGGCATCGCATCCGGCGCGGCGGCGATCGGCGCGGCAATGCCGAGCAACGGCGCGGGATCGAGATGCGGCGCGATCGCATCGGCCGCATCGGCGAGGAAGCGGTCGAGGTCGGCGATCTCCGAGGCCTGCCGGAGGCCGAGATGGCGCTCGGGCAAGGCAAGCGCCGGCATCGCCGGCAAGGTGCCGAATACGGGAACATGCGCCGCCTCGGCCGCCGCGGCGAGGATCGCACGATGGCCGGCGCCGCCGACCCGGTTGAAGATGACCCCGGCGACGCGCACATCGCGGCGATGGCGCGCGAGGCCCTCGAGCACGGCGCCTGCGGTGGCGCCCTGCCCTTTCGCATTCATCACCAGCACGACCGGGAGATCGAGCGAGGCGGCGAGATCCGCCGTGGAGCCGCTCGCGCCGCCGGGGCCGATGGCGGCGCCGTCGAACAGGCCCATGACGCCTTCGATCAGCACGACATCGGCATCCCGCGCCGATTCCGCGAGGACCGCGCGCAAGGTCTCGGGGCGCATCGCCCAGCCGTCGAGATTGAAGCAGGGCCGCCCGGTTGCGGCGGCGTGGAAAGCGGGATCGATGTAATCCGGCCCGACCTTGGCGCTGGAGATCGCGCGCCCCAGGCGCCGCGCGAGGCCGAGCAAGGCCAGGGTGATGGCGGTCTTGCCGCTGCCCGAAGCCGGCGCCGCGATGATGAGGCCGGCGGCCATCGGCTCAGGAGCCGGTGCGTTCGCGATGGCGCGCGCCGAGCGGGTCCGCTTTGAGCACGCGCCCGCCGATGGCGCCCAGCCAGTCGAGCGCTGCGCGCAGCCGCACGACTTCGCCGACCACGACCATGGCGGGCGGCTCGATGCCGTTGACTTCGACATCGGCGGCGCAGCGCGCGAGCGTCGTCTCCAGCACCTGCTGCTCGGCGGTGGTCGCCTTGCTGATGACGGCGACCGGCGTCGCGGCATCGCGGCCGCCGGCGGTCAGCCGATCGGCGATGCGCGCGATATGCTTCAGCGCCATATAGAGCACGATGACCGGCGCGCCCTTGGCCAAAGCCGCCCAGTCGACCGAATCCGGCACCTCACCGGTCGCGTCATGGCCGGTGACGAAGGCGACCGCCGAATTGACGTCGCGATGGGTGACCGGAATGCCGGCATAGGCCAGGCCGCCGATCCCGGCGCTGATGCCGGGCACGATGCGGAAGGGGATCTTGGCCTCGACCAGCGAGAGCGCTTCCTCGCCGCCGCGCCCGAAGACGAAGGGATCGCCGCCCTTGAGGCGCAGCACGCGCTTGCCCTCGCGGGCGAGTTGGATCAGGCGCAGCGAGATGTCGGGCTGCTTGGCCGAGGGCTTGCCGCCGCGCTTGCCCGCATATTCGAGCACGGCGTCGGGCCGCGCGAGGTCGAGGATCGACTTATCGACCAGCGCGTCATAGACCACGACATCGGCGCCGGAGAGCGCCCTGACCGCGAGCAGGGTCAGCAGGCCAGGCTCGCCGGGACCGGCACCGACCAGCCAGACCCAGCCCGGCTCGAGTTCCGGCAGAGTGGCGAAAATACGTTCCATATGGCGATCTTAGAGCCGAACCGGTCGGCGCCAGCTAGTCAGTTTTGGACATCAACGCCTACAATAACGTCATGGCTGAAGAGCTCGAAAAGACCGCCGGCCGCACGGCCAAGCCGGACCGGCCGCTGCGCCGCGGCTGGACCACCGGGGCCTGTGCGACGGCGGCGACCAAAGCGGCGTTCCAGGCGCTCGTGACCGGCGATTTCCCCGATCCGGTGGAGATCACCCTGCCCAAAGGCGAGCGGCCCGGCTTCGCCCTGGCCCGGCGCGAGCGGAAAGGCGAGGCCGCGACGGCCGGCATCGTGAAGGATGCCGGCGACGATCCCGATGTGACGCATCTCGCACTCGTTCTCTCGACGGTGCGTCCTCTGGAGGCGGGAAGCGGCGTCGTGTTTCGCGCGGGACCGGGCGTCGGCACGGTGACGCGGCCGGGACTGCCGATCGCGCCGGGCGAGCCGGCGATCAATCCGGTGCCGCGGCGGATGATGCGCGAGGCGATCGCCGAGGTCGCGGCGCAATTCGGCGCGGCAGCGGATGTCGAGGTGACGATCTCGATTCCCACGGGCGCGGAGCTGGCCAAGCAGACCTGGAATCCAAGGCTCGGCATCGAAGGCGGCCTCTCGATCCTGGGCACGACGGGGATCGTCCATCCATTCTCCTGCTCGGCCTGGATCGCATCGATCCATCGCGGCGTCGATGTGATCCGCGCGGCGGGCCTCACGCATGCGGCGGCCTGCACCGGCTCGACCAGCGAGGCCGCGGTCGCCAAGCGCTACGCCCTGCCCGACTTCGCCTATATCGACATGGGCGATTTCGCCGGCGGCGTGCTGAAATACCTGCGCCATCACCCGATCCCGCGCCTGACGCTCGCGGGCGGATTCGGCAAGATGAGCAAGCTCGCCGAGGGCGCGCTCGACCTTCATTCCGGACGCAGCCAGGTGAGCCTCGACAGCCTCGCCGCCGGCGCGGCTTCGCTCGGCGCCGACGAAGCGTTGCAGGCGCGGATCCGCAGCGCCAATACGGCGATGGAAGCACTGACCCTGGCGCAACGCGCGGCTCTGCCGCTCGGCGATTGGGTGGCGGTCAAGGCGCGCAACGTCGCCGAGGCGGAAGCCGACCGCAAAGTCGATGTCGAGCTGATGGTGCTGGACCGCGACGGCGCGCTGGTCGGCCATGCCGGTTTCGATGCAGCATAGGCTGCTGATCCTCGGCGGCACCGGCGAGGCGCTGGCTCTGGCGCGCGCGATCGCTGCCGCCATGCCCGACCTTGCGGTGACGACGTCGCTCGCCGGGCGCACGCGCGATCCCGTCCTGCCGCCGGGCGAGGTGCGGGTCGGCGGGTTCGGCGGGGTCGAGGGACTCGTGCGCAGTCTCGACCAAAACGAGGTCGCGCTGCTGATCAACGCCACGCATCCCTTCGCCGCGGAGATGAGCGCCCATGCGCTGGAGGCGCATCGCATGACCGGGGTGCCGCTGCTGCGGCTGCTGCGGCCCGGCTGGACGAAACGACCGGGCGATAGCTGGATCCCGGCGCCGGATGTGAAGGCCGCGGCGGAGATCTGCCGCTGGCTCGGCAAGCGCATCTTTCTCTCGCTCGGCGCGAAAGACCTTGGCGCTTTCGCCGGGCTCGCCAATCCGCATTTCCTGGTCCGGCTGGTGGATGCACCCGAGACCTTGCCGCTGGCGCACTATGACCTCATCGCGGCGCGCGGACCGTTCACGGTGGCGGACGAACGGGCGCTGATCGAGCAGCGCGGGATCGATCTGATCGTCACCAAGAACAGCGGCGGCGGCGCGACCTATGCGAAGATCGAGGTGGCGCGCGAGCTCGGCATTCCGGTGGTGATGATCCGCCGTCCGGAGATCGCGCTCAATCCGCAAAGCGATACGGTCGAATCGGTCGAGGCCGCCTTGGACTGGATCGTCGATCAGACCGCGCGCAGCCGGCGCACCGGTGAGAGAAACGCCACCACCGGCGAGAAGGCGTAGCCGGCGGCGGCGATCCAGAGCACGGCATCGACGCTGACCACCTGCGCCAGCAATCCCGCGATCAACGCGCCCAGCGGCACCGGCCCGTCATTCACCACCGCGACCATGGTCGCGGCGCGGGCGAGCTGATGGTTGGGGATCAGCTTCTGACGCAGGCTCCGTTCATTGACGGCGAAATAGCTGGTGACGGAATCCTGCAGCACCTGCTGCAGGACCAGGAGCGGCAGGATCGCCGTCGGCAGCAGGCCGGCCAAAGGCAGCATGGCAAGACCGATCGCCTTGATCGCAAAGGCGCCGATCAGTCCGGGCCCGATCGGCAGCCTTGCGTTCAGCCACGGCACCAGCGCAGCGCCGCAAAAGGACGCCATGCCGCCACAGGCGATGACGATGCCCATCACGGCCGGCGACACGCCGAGATGCCGGATGACATAGAGCACGTAGAACGGCCCGAGCATGCCGCCGCATAGGGTGCGGATCGCGCGGGCGAAGAGCAGCGGCCGCAGGATCGGCTGATCCCAAAGCACGCGCAGGCCCTCGCCGATCTCGTGCAACACCGGACGACGAACCGGCTGGATCGTATCGACCGGCTCGATGTGCCGAACCCTGAGCAAGAGCAGCGCCGAGGCCAGATAGGAGAGCGCATCGACCAGCAAGGTCAGCGGCGCGGTGATGGTCTGCACGAGGATGCCGCCGATCGGCGGCCCGATCACCTCGGTCGTCGCATCGATCGATTCCCGCGTTGCATTGGCGCGGACCAGATGGTCCGGTTCGACCAGGCTCGGCAGAAAGGCCGTGTCGGCGGCGTTGAAGAGCAGCGAGAGAACGGCAACGACGACGATGACCAGCAAGAGCTGTGCGATGGTGAGGATCCCGAGCCAGGCCGTCACCGGCACCGAGCCCAATGCAACGAAGCGCAGCAGATCCGCTGCGATCATCAGCGGCCGTCGGCGGCGCCGATCCGCGAAGACTCCGGCGAAGAGGCCGAGCAGAAGTGTCGGCAAGGTCGCAGCGACGCCGAGCAGGCTCATCGCGCCCGGCCCTGCCTGCAGCACCAGCACCGCCGTCAGCGGCACCGCTTCGCGGGCGATCTTGGTGCCGAGGCTGGAGACCGCGAAGGCCGCCAGGACCTGGCGGAAATCGCGGGACCAGCCGCGCAGCATCTAAGCTTGCGCCTTCCGTTT
>DASZYM010000045.1:0-14048 GCA_035545355.1 Dongiaceae bacterium | reverse complement strand
ATCAGCAGGTTAGGAGTGGCCCGCCATCCCCGGCGACCTACCGCGCCACCGGCCCTAAGCGGCGCGCCGGCGGTGCCAACCGAGCAAGCCCATCCCGCCGAGCCCGGCGGCGAAGAGCGGCAAGGCGGGCGGGACCGAGGTTGCGGCGAGCGGCGCGAACGAATTCTCCGTCACCGAGTAGCTGTCGATCGGCGCCCAATAATCCCTGCCGTCGCCGAACAGCAGGCCCCGGGATGCAAAGCCGGAACCGAAAAAGCTGGGAACGCCGCTTGCCGGCACGTCGCCGAGCGACGCTATGGGAAAGTCGAACGAGAGGAAGAAATCAAAGCCCACGGCGTCTGGCCCGGTCAGTTGTGTCATCGTGAGGGAACTGTCGGTGCCTGCGAGCGCACTGGCCAAGCCGATGCCGATCGTGCCGGTGTCGGATTGTGCTGGCGTGTACGTGCCGTTCGCGGTGACGGCGCCACCGGCGATCGAGAAGTTCCACGCGACCTGGTCGAAGGTGGTCAAGGACTTGGTGTAGGGCGTCCCGTCCGGAGGATTGTTGTAGGTGACCGCATTGCCGGTGAAGCTCAACGTGCCGGTGATCGTTTGTCCATAGAGCGGGTCCGAGTAAACTGTTCCTCCGGCATCGATGATCTGGGTCACCTCTCCGGTAAAGCCGATGGTGAATGTGCTGGCCGAAGCTCCGCCCGAGGCGGAAATGCACAGCAAACCGGCCACGCCGAAAGCGGCGAGCGCTTGAACGAACTTGGTCATCTGCCCCCACAAGGTGCCACTACCCGCCGGCCGAAATGGCCGTCCGGCCATCGATCCGCGATTCGTCAGGCGAGGCTAAGGCACCCGGGGTGATGGCGCTATCGGTATCTATCGTAAAGATCGCAAAACTTCCGTGACGCTTTAGGAATGCGCGTTGGTTCGCAGCCCCAAAACAAAGCCGGCCAGCGTTTCCGCTGGCCGGCTTCCCCCTAACCTCGGCAGTCCCGGCTACTCGGCGGCGGCCTTGACTTGATCGGCGCCGGCCTGGGCCGGGATGATGCCGAGTTGACGACCCACTTCGCTCAGGATCGCGGCAACCTGCTTCAGCTGGTCGGTGCTGTGCGCGGCGCAAACCGAGCAACGCAGCAGGGCCGTGCCGCTCGGCGTCGCCGGCGGCAGAGCGAGATTCACATAGACGCCGCGCGACAGCAGGCCATGCCAGGCCATCGCGGCGAGCTCCGGGCTGTTGATGTGGACGGCGACCACCGGGCCGCGCTGCTTGCCGAGCTTGAAGCCCGCCGCATGCAGCCCGTCATAGAGCGTGTCCACATTGTGCCAGAGCCTGGTCATCATCTGCGGCTCGGCGCGCAGGCGCGCGAGCGAGGCGCGGACCGAAGCGACGATCGCCGGCGGCAGCGACGCGGTGAACATGTACGGCCGGCAGGCGACGCGCAGGATGTCGAAATCCGGATGGTTCGAGACCAGGAAGCCGCCGATCGCGCCCATGCTCTTGGAGAAGGTGCCGGTGACGAAATCGACCTCGTCCTCGACGCCGTCATGCTCGATCACGCCGCGGCCGGTCTTGCCCATGACGCCCATAGAATGGGCCTCATCGACCAGCAGGTAGGCGCCGTGCTTCTTCTTGACCTCGACGAACTCCTTGAGCGGCGCGTGGTCGCCCAGCATCGAATAGATGCCCTCGACCACGACCAGCTTGTTGCCCGGCTCCTTGGCGAGGCGGGCGAGGCGCTTGTCGAGATCGGCGGGGTCGTTGTGCTTGAAGCGGATGACGGTCGCATGGCCGAGCCGCGCCGCGTCGTAGATCGAGGCATGGCTGTCGGCGTCGATCACCAGGAAATCGCCCGGGCCGACCAGCGTGGAGATGGCGCCGAGATTGGCCTGGTAGCCGGTGGTGAACACCATGCAATGCTGCATGCCGTAGAAATCGGCGAGGTCCTGCTCCAGCGCCTTGTGGCCGTTATAGGAGCCGTTGGCGATGCGCGAACCGGTCGTGCCGGTGCCGAACTCGGTGAGCGACTGCTGGGCCGCGGCCACGCAATCGGCATCGAAGGTCAGGCCGAGATAGTTGTTGGTGCCGCAGAGGATCGTCCGGCGACCCTCGATGACGGCCTCGGTGGCGGAGAGGATGCGGTCCATCTTCACGCCGAAGGGGTCGGCGCCGCAGGCCTTGATATGGCCATGCGCCTGGCGCAATCCCTCGAAACGGTCGAACAATCCCATAAATCAGGCCCCCGTCTTCGAATCGCGGATGGCCTTGGCGAGCTGCCCGACGGTCGCGATCTCCGGCACCATGTTGAGCGGAATCGAAACGTCGAACTTGTCCTCAAGCACCATCAGCAAATCCATAACTGCGAGTGAATCCAGGTTGAGATCGCGGGCAATCTCGGTCTCGGCGGTGATCGGCACGTCCAGCTTCTTGAAGGGCTGCAACGCGTTGATGATCTCGGCGAGGACGTTATCCTCGGTCAGCTGTTCCATCGCCATGATCGTCGCTGCACCAAACCGCCTAAACGAGAAGAACCCGGGACCCCCCGATCCCGCCCCATTGCCGCGTCGACTGACGTGACGCTTACGCGCAACTTGTCGCCAATTGCGGCGGTTTGGTGAAATGACATTTTATTACTAATTGTTACATTCGGCCTGAATCAATGACTTGGTCACCGGTCCTCAGCCGAATTTTGGTTAACGAATGGGCTTCAGCCACCCTTTTGCCCGATACCAGTTAACCGTGTCCCGGAAGCCGGAGACGAGATCGAAATCCGGTTTCCACCCCGGCAGGCGCGGTCCTTTGACCGCCCAGTCGGGATGATAGAGCTCCGGAACCTTGTCGAGGCAGAAGACCGAAAGGGCGCCGCCCATGCGCCGATGCACTTCGACCAGGGCGGCAAGGCCGGTCATCACCGGCCGCGCGATTCGGATCAGGCGCACATTCCGGCCGAACGTGGCTTCGAGTGTCGCCCGCATCTCCGGCCAGGAATAACCCTCCGGGTGGCCGTCATCGATCTCGTAGCGGAGGTCCGGGAGGCTCGGCGCCTCGGCGGCGTGGACGATGGCGGCGGCGAAATCGTCCACATGGATCAGCGAGACCCGGGATTGCGTGCTGCCGGTATAGGGGCAGAGCCCCGCCATCGCCGCCTTGAACATCGGCAGGATCTCGGTATCGCCCGGGCCGTAGATCGCCGGCGGGCGGAAGATGGTCACCGCCTGCCGTCCGGCGATCCGCTCGACCGCCGCTTCGCCGCCGCGCTTGCTGGCGCAATAGGGCGAGAGCCCGGGCTCGCGCGCCGCCAGCGACGAGATGTGGATCAGCCGCGTCGTCGGCGCCGCGGCGTCGAGCGCCGCGACCATCGCGGCCGTGCCCTGCACATTGGCGGCGGTGAACTGGGCGCGGTCGCGGGCCTTGATGATGCCGGCGACATGGATGACCGCATCGGCGCCGGCGACCAGGCGGCGCAAGGCGTCGCCGTCCGAGAGATCTCCCAGCACGATCTCGAGCGGCGCCTTCGGCGTCAGCAGCGCGGTCGGCATGCGCCGGGTCAGGATGCGCACCGACCAGCCGGCATCGACGAGGTGCCGGATAAGCCGGGTGCCGACGAAGCCGGTCGCCCCGGTGACGGCGGCCAGCTTAGCCATGCGGTCTAGGCCGAGGCGGCCGCATCGGCCGCGCGATAAAGGCCCTGCAGGTAATTCGCCTTGGCCTTGGCGCGGCTGAGCTTGCCCGAGGAGGTCTGCGGCAGGCCGTGCGGCGGCACCAGCACCACGGTGCTCTCGACCGCCATGGCCTGCTGCAGCACGGCGGCGACATCGCGTTTGAGCTTGTCGCGGGCCTCGGGATCGCTCGAGCGGCATTGCACCAGGACGACGATCGATTCCTGGTCCTCCTTGGCCGCGTCCTCGACCGAGATCGCCGCGACGTCGCCGCGACGCAGCTCGGTGATCGCGTCCTCGGCCGCCCATTCCAGATCCTGCGGCCAGATATTGCGGCCGTTGAGGATGATCAGGTCCTTGGCCCGGCCGGTGATCACGATCTCGCCGTTCAGCAGATAGCCGAGATCGCCGGTATCCAGCCAGCCATCCGCCGACAGCGTCTCGCGCGTCAGCTCCGGCTGGCCGAAATAGCCGCGCATGACGCTGGGGCCGCGGAAGAAGACGCGGCCGATCCGCCGCTCGCCCAGGCTCTTGCCGGCGGCGTCGCGCACCTCGATCTCGTGGCCGGGCAAAGCCGGGCCGCAGGCGACGAAGGTGCGCGCGGCTGGGCCGGGCGTGGCCGCTTCGGCCCGGTCGCGCTCCAGCGCGTCGCGCGCCACGGTGTCGGTGGTGAAGCCGCGATCGAGCGGCGAGAAGGTCATGGCGAGCGTGGTCTCCGCCATGCCGTAGCTCGGCACGAAGGCGGTCTCGCGGAAGCCATTGGCCGCGAAGGTCTCGGCGAAGCGGCGCAGCACGGCGGGCTGCACCATGTCGCCGCCGACGCCGGCGGCGCGCCAGGAGGAGAGATCGGCCTTGAAGTCGCTGCCGTCGCGCAGCCGCTTGACGCAGAGCTCGTAGCCGAAGCTCGGGCTGTAGGCGAGGGTGCCGCGATACTGCGAGATCAGGTTGAGCCAGGTGAGCGGCCGGCGCGCGAAGTCGCGGGTCGCCATGTAGTCGACCGAGAGCTGGTTGAGCATCGGCGAGAGCATGAAGCCGACCAGCCCCATATCGTGATAGAATGGCAGCCACGACGCGCAGCGATCGCCGCCGCGGACCTGAAGCCCGTGATTGCCGATCGCGAACGCATTGGCCATCAGCACGCGCTGGGGGATATCGATGCCTTTCGGGAAACGCGTGCTGCCGGAGGAATATTGCAGATAGCTCGGCTCATCCTTGGCGAAGGGCTTCGGATCGGCGCCGCCCGAAGGCAAGGCGGCGTAATCGGAGCCGTCGCCGAGCATGCGCAGCGAGAGGCCGTCGGCCGCCTCGCGCAGGAAGCCGACGAGATCCTTGGGCGCCCAGGCCGCGGCGGCGCCGCAGCCTTCGAGCTGATGGCGGAGCTGCTCCACATAAGCGGCGCGGCCGCCCAGGCTGGTCGGGATCGCGACCGGGACCGGCACCAGCCCGGCATATTGGGTCGCCATGAAGGCGACGCAGAAATCGGGCTCGGTATCGGCGACCATCATCATCCGGTCGCCGCGCGCAAGACCGAGCCCGGCCAGCCGCTGCGCCATCGCGCGTGCGCTTTCGCGCAGCTCGCGATAGGAGAGGACATGGCTCAGCTCGCCGCGTGCGGTGAAGAAATTGAATCCGGCATCGCCGCGGGCCGCGTAATCGAGCCCTTCCCACAGCGTCTCGAAATCAGCCCGCCGCAACGCCAGCCCTGTGCTGGTCGTGGGCGTCGGTGTTTGTTTCATGGGACCTTAGGTCGCACAAAAGATAGATTGCGAAGGGGCAGTACGACCCCTAGGATTTGTGGGTCCATAGCAAATGTCCGCCGCGATCACAAGGTACGACCCTGGGCGGGAGGCGGGCTTGCTTGGGCCGGGCACCCTGGGGAGGGCCGCATGGCGCGGGCGCCGCGGCCGTGAAACGCAGCATGAAGACGTCGGACCTGCACATCGCGGAGAGCGGCCGCAACGGCTCCGGATCGTCGCTGCGCACCCTGCTGGGCCTCGACTGGCTGGGCGGCGGCAAGGGCAAGCAGAAGCAGAAGTTCAAGGCCGGCACGCATCCCTCCGCGGGCGGACAGCCCGACACCAAGACCAAGATCAGCCAGTCCGCGAGCGACGTGCTGAAGCTGCTGCTCGAGGATCGTGCGAACCGCGTCGGCGTGTTCGGCGACCGCGCTTTTGCCGAAGACTTCGCGAACCACGCGGTCGATGTCGACCAGGTGTGGATCTCCAACGATTTCGTCAAGGACATGCCGGCCGGCGCCCAGCCGCTGAATGCCGAGACCTTGCGCGGCCTGGACGCGATCGTGGTCGGCGGCGAGGACCTCGCGACCCGCTTCCGCTACGCGCTGCGCCTGGTCGGTGCGCATGCGCCGACCGTGCCGGTGCATTGGGTCGCCGACAACTGGGAGTTCTGCGCCGGGACCGCCGCCGTGCCGGCGGAGATCGACGATCTCGACGCGCTGGTCTTCAACCATTTCGAAGAGTTCTTCGGCATCAAGGATTCGCTGCAATTCCGCTTCGAGGTGATCGGCGAAGGGGGCACCAAGCGCTTCTATCGGATCCTCGGCGCGAGTGAATCGGTGAACCTCAACCTCAACACGCTGGCCGGCGGCAAGCGGAGCGGGGCGGTGTGCCTGAAGGTCCAGGTCGCGCATCCCTATCTGACGCGCGGGCGGCATTATCGCTTCCGGATCTGCGGCGACGTGTTCTGGAAGGATTCCTTCACGATCATCCACGGCTCGCACCAGTTCTTCAAGAATCCGGACAAGCTGCAGGAATTTCGCCTGATCGATTCCGTGGTGCGCGATGGCGGCCACGTGCTGATGACGGTGCCGAACTACGATCTCGACATGACCGACGACACGATCACCATCGGCGGCGGGGGCGCGCAGAAGAGCGAACAGAAGCGATCGCGCAGCCGGCCGGTCGAGGTGGTGGACTTCGTTCGCAAGCCGAGCAACCGGCAGGAGCGCCACTACTTCGCCGCGTCCTATAAGGGCTATGGCACCTCTTTCTGGTACGCGCTCGATCAGGGCTTCTCCAGCCTGCCCGGCAAGCAGGGCAGCATCGCCGCCAATCACCTGGCGAAGGTCGGGGTCGATGACCGCGCCGACATCGCCTTCAAGCCGGAGGAGCTCGGCATCGTCCAGAAGGCGATCGAGGCCGGCTTCCTGATCTACCCGGTGACGCTGCCGGTGATGCGGGGCGCGCACGATCTCGCCTTCGGCTTCAACTTTGACGCTTCGAACCCGCCGTTCGAGGATTACATCATCCGCTGGCACGATGCCGGCGGGCGCTTCCTCGGCGAGATGCTCTATCACAAGGATTTCGTCGGGCCGGCGCTGATCGAGGACGTGCTGAAGGCCTGGGACGATCCGGCGCGGGATCGCGCCGCCACCGCTCTGGTGGCACCCGATCACTTGAAGGCGGGCCTCGCGCCGCAGCGCCTGGTGGCGACCGCCGATATGCTGGTGCGCAACCTCAGGACCGGCGACCAGGACTTCACCGAGTTCCAGAACTCCTGGCGCAATCTCGGCGCCGTCGTGCCGAGCCTGCCGCATTGGCTGCATCCCTCGATCGGCGTCATCGGGCGGACCAATGTGATGGGGCGGGTGCGCTGCAAGGACGGCTATCGCACCGGCGTCCATGTCGCCAATGCCAGCGGCAATCTCCAATACGACATGAGCGCCGAGGTGGAGATCAGCGCCATCAACCATGCCGGCCGCCGGCTCTCGCATTTCGTGACCCTGCCGGCCTTCGCCTCGCGGCTGGTCTGGCTGGACGACGAACTGCCCGATCTCGCGCGCCATGTCGGCCCGAGCGGCGTCGCGACCCTGCAGGTGAAATCGGGCGATGCGGATCTGACCGCGCATGTGATCGGCGCCTCGCCGCAGGGTGCGGTCGGCCTCCAGCATCTGTGGGGCTACTGAGCAGGCGATGGCGACCTTCCTCGTGGAGAGCCGGCGCCGTTTGGCGCCGCTTTCGTTAGGGATCTGGCCCTCGCTGGCCAATCCGGCCTGGCGCTCGTCGGGGGCCATGCGGCTGTTCGGCGGCCGGCTGCGCGTCTCGATCGATCCGGTGCGGATCACGCGCAAGCTCGGCGCGCGGCGGCTGGCCGGGCTCCGCGGGTCCTTCATGGTGGACGGCCTGGACGGCTTGCCGACCGACTTGGTGAGGAGCCTTTACACCTACCGCGATATGGAGGATATCGCTCGCCACGGCGCGGATTGGCGGGCGACGCGGCTCGGGCAATGGCTGAAGGCGGCCGTCGAGGCCGGGCGTCCGCCGCTGGTCCGCGGCGCGCTGGTCACCAACGAGGCCGAGATCGAGGCCTATTACCGCGTCTACCTGACCATGTTCGAAAGCATGCGGACGATCGGCTATCGTTATGAAGGCAAGGACGATATGTGCTTCGGCATCGGCGCCGCGGGCGAGGCGATCCTGATTCGCCGCGGCACCCATCGGCTCGCCGCGGCGCAGATCCTCGGACTCGCGAAGGTCGAGGGCCGGGTCACGCATATCGACCGCGCCTTCGCCGAGCGGGCGGTGCGCGATTTCCCGGACCGGCGCGTGCCCGAGGCGATCCTGGCCGCCATCGGCGCGGCGGTGGCGCCGAAGGTCCCGGCATGAAGAACGCCTTCCGCATCTTCTTCTATGCCGGCTGGAAGCGCGAGCTGCTGGTGATCGCGACCGTGCTGCTCGGCGGCGCGGTCCAGGGCGTCGGCATCGCCAGCATCTGGCCGATCGTGGCCTTGGTCTCCGGCGGCAATGCGGGCAAGCCGCATTCGATGGGCAACGTCGTGGTCCGGGGCCTGGACTATCTCGGCCTGCCGCTGACCGTCGAAGTCCTGCTCGGCGTCATCCTGGTCGTCTCGCTGCTGAGCTTCGGGCTGACGGCGGCGGGCTCGATCTTCGTCGGCCGCACCGTGGCCGATGTTACGACCAAGATGCGGCTGCGGCTGATCAACGCCGTGGTCCGCGCGCGCTGGGTCTATTTCACCGCCCAGCCGACCGCGAAGTTCATGACCGCGGTGGGGTCCGACGGCAACCGCGCCTCGGCCGCCTTCCGCGCCTCGGGCAACGTGATCGCCAGCCTGACCCGGGTGATCGTCTATCTCGGGATCGCGCTCTGGGTGTCGTGGCAGTTCTTCCTGGCCGGCCTCGCGGTCACGGCGCTGCTCTATCTCTGCGTCAACCGCTTCATGCGCATCGCCAAGGAGGCGGGGCGCGGCAAGACCCGGCACACCTATCTGCTCAACAAGGACATCAACGACGCGCTGAGCAACATCAAGCCGCTGAAGGCGATGAACCGGCACGGCTTCATCGCCCAGTCCTTCGTGCGGAATGTCGATGCGCTGCGCGACGCGCTGGCGGCGGAGACCTACAGCGAGGCCGCGATCCGCGCGATCCAGGAGCCGCTGCTGATCCAGTTCCTGCTGGGCGGCATCTATGTCGCCTATACCTTCTTCGGCATGGGGCTCGACCAGATCATCGGCTCGGTGGTCGTGCTGACCGGCCTCTCGGATGCGATCGGCGCGGTGCGCGGCGCCATGCAGCGCGTGCTGATCGACAGCTCGGCCTTCTGGGCGATGGTCCGCCTGATCGAGCAGACCGAGCGCGAGGCGGAATCCGCCCATGGCGGCGTCGCGCCGAAATACGATGCGGGCTGCGGCCTCGACCAGGTGAGCTTCGCCTACGGCCCGACGCCGGTGCTGAAAGAGGTCTCGCTCGACATCCCGGCCCATGCGGTCACCGCGATCATCGGCTCCTCCGGCTCCGGCAAGACCACGATCGCCGACCTGCTGGTCGGCCTGCACGTGCCGAGCGACGGCAAGGTCACGGTCGGCGGCCGCGATCTGGCCGAGATCGACCTGCTCGCCTGGCGCCGGCAGATCGGCTACATCCCGCAGGAAACCATCCTGTTCAACGACACGATCGCGAACAACGTGACGCTCGGCGATGCCAAGATCGGCCGCGACAGCGTGATCGCGGCCCTGAAGGCGGCCGATGCCTGGGACTTCGCCTCGGTCCTGCCGGGCGACATCGATTATGTGATCGGCGTGCGCGGCAGCCTGTTGTCCGGCGGCCAGCGACAGCGGCTGTCGATCGCCCGGGCGCTGTGCAACGATCCGCAATTCCTGATCCTGGACGAGGCGACCAGCGCGCTCGATCGCGAGACCGCGGTCGAGATCGCGGCCGGCATCCGCAAACTGGTCGGCGAGAAGACGATCTTCGCCATCACCCACCAGCCGATCTGGGTCGATGCCGCCGACAAGGTCTACGAGATGCGCGCCGGCGAGGTTAAGCCGATCGAGCGGTCGAGCGTGCTCAGGCCACGGCCGGCGTGAGGCCGCGCGGCATCAGCTCGACATTCCCCTCGGCCACCCGGTAGACGCGATCGGCGATCTCGACCCAGGCCGGCTGATGGGTGATCGCCAGCACGGTCATCTTGCCGGCCTGCCGGCGGACGGTTTCGCAGATCTCCGCCTCGGTGATCGGGTCGAGGGCGCTGGTGGCCTCGTCCAGGATCAGCAGTGCCGGGCTGTGCACCAGCGCGCGGGCGAGCGCGATACGCTGGCGCTGGCCGCCGGAGAGCATGGTGCCGCGCTCGCCGACCGGTGCGTGGATGCCGTTCGCCAGGCGGTCGACGAATTCCAGCGCGCCGGCATCCTCCAGCGCCTTGCGCACCTGGGCGTCGGTGATCGCGGGATCGCCGAGCGCGATATTGTCGAAGATGCTGCTGTTGAACAGCAGCACCTCCTGCGGCACATAGCCCACCATCTCGCGCCATTTCAGCAGGTCGAGCGCGCCCAAAGGCTTGCCGTCGAGGGTGATCGAGCCGGAATCCACGACGAACAGGCCGAGCAGCAGATCGGCGATCGTCGTCTTGCCGGAGCCGGATTCGCCGATCAGCGTCGTCACGCGCCCGGCCGGGATCTCCAGCGAGACTTCCTTCAGCACCGGCTTGACGCCGTAGGAGAAGCTGACCCGGTCGAACCGGCAGCTCTCGCCGAGTGTCGGCCGGTCGCCGGTGCTCAGATGCTCGACGGCGTCGCGCGCCTCGTTGATCGTGGTCTGCAGCGCCCAATACGTGCTCTCGGAGGTGGCGGTCTCCTGCATGCCGCGCTGCACGATCGAGACGTTGGTCATCAGGCGCAGCAGGATCAGCCCCTGCAGCAGCATGTCCTCGAGCCGCAGGCCGAGGATATGCCAGCAGATATAGGCCCCGCTCACCATCACCAGGTTGATCAGCAGGTCGGGCAGGGCATTGGCGAGCTGTTGCGACATCACCAGGTCGTAGAGTGCCCGGCGGATGCGCCGCGCCTCCTTGGCGAGGCTGGCAATGAGGGTCTCGTGCCGCGACATGGCTTTCAGCGGCTTGAAGCCGGTGATCGCGTCGGCGAAGCCGGTCACCAGGCTGCGCAGCGCCACCTGCTGCTTGCGGCCGGCGCGGCGGCCGTATCGGGTCAGCCAGCGGTTGACCAGGCCGAGGCCGAAGCCCAGCACGATGGCCAGGATCGCCGCACGCCAGTCCACCAGCAGACAGATGATGCAGTAGATGAGCGTGCGGATCAGGCTGGCGATGACGTTGAGCGAGGTCTTGTAGACGTAGGAGGCCCAGTTGCTCTCGACGTTGACCGCGTTGACGAAGCGCCCGACCGGGTTGACGGTGAAATAGGACCAGCGCGCCGCCAGCACGTTGTCGATCACCTCCTTGCGGAGCTCGCTGGCGATCTGCGCCACCATGCGCCCGATATGCCGCGAGGTCTGCTGCGAGATGAGCGCGCGCACGGTCATGCAGACCGAGAACAGGATCACCATCGCGCCGAAGGTCTTCGGCAGGTGCAGGGTGTCGAACAGGCCGAAGATGACGCGCTCGAGCTGGCTGTGCTTGACGTCGGCCCCGCCGTCCTTGTTGGCGATCACCTTCAGGATCGGCAGGAGCGTGCCGATCCCCAGGCCCTCGATCGCGCCGGAGAGCAGCATCGCCAGGATGAGCGGGACCTGCCGCCAGATGCCGTGCTTGCGCAGGACCCTGAAGGCGTTGACCAGCGCGGAAGATCGCAGCAGCTCGTCTTCGGTCATGGATCGGCGAGTCGACGCCGAGGTTTTCACAGGCGTTCCCTCCGGGCAGGCCGGCCTAATTAGCATCAAGCGCCCGGTTGTCAACCTCGGCCGATCCGCCTAAGCCCCTGATTTTTGCGTCAAAACCGCGCATTTTCCGTGGGTTGGATTGCGATTCGACGGTCCCGACCCTATCATGCCGACCGGTCCCGGGCGCGGCCCCGGGGATGGGCATTCGGATGCGCCGATCGGCGGCACGGCAACCGGAAGGGGCGGGCAGGTGGAGTACCGGGTCTTTATCCAAACCAACGACGAGCAATATCTCGGCGCGTTGATCGCCGCCTATGCCCTGAAGCGCAACAGCCGTCATGCCGACCGCTTCTCGGTCGAGCTCATGCATGCCCGGGACTATCCCTGGCTTCGCTCCAAGGTCGGACAGAAGTTCCTGCGCGGCGCCGAGCACCGGGTCTGGGAAAAGGACGACCTGCAATCCTTCACCCCGCTGCGCTTCATGCCGCCGAAGCTGATGAACTATGCCGGCCGCGCCGTGGTGATCGATCCGGACTGCTTCGCGCTGGCCGATATCTGGGATCTGCTGACCCGCGACATGGAAGGCAAGGCGCTGATGTGCCGCTGGCGTCCGCCGTTCAAGGATCTCGCCGGCTATCGCGCCTCCAGCGTCATGCTGCTGGACAATGCCAGGCTGACCCATTGGGACGCGGAGCAGACCTTCGACGAACTGTTCCAGTTCAAGAAGGACTACATGAAATGGATCAAGCTGGAATACGAACCCGATGAGACGGTCGGCCTGCTCGAGCCGGAATGGAACGATTTCGACCGCCTGACGCCGTCCACCAGGATCCTGCACAACACCTATCGCAAGACCCAGCCCTGGAAGACCGGGCTGCCGGTGGATTTCACGGTGCGGGTGAAGCCCGCCAAGCAGCGTTCCTTGCCGGGCAAGATCGTGAAGGCCGTGAAGGAGCTGGTGAAGGACAAGGCGCCGAAGACCTATCAGCCGCATCCCGACCCGGCGCAGGAGCGCCTGTTCTTCAGCCTGCTGCAGGAATGCCTGGAGAAGGGGATCATCGACGCCGACCTGGTGAAGCGCGAGATGGCGGCCGATCACGTGCGCCATGATGCGCTGGAGCTGGTTCAGCGCCAGGCGGCCTGAGCTCGGGCCTGCGGCGGCGGTTTGACGCTGCGACCCGATATGCGCTGGGCGCCGCGGGCCGGACTCCCTAGCCTGCGGGATCGACGGAGTTTGGAGGCGTGAGATGAGCACCTCGGCCGCAGCGATCTCGGCGCCCGCGCCGGGCGGAGCGGGTGCTCCGCATCTGCTGCAGAACATCCGGCCCGAAGACGTGGCCCTGGAGCCCTATGCGCATCTGGTGCGGCGCAACATGGTGCCGGCCGAGACCTATGCCGCGCTCGAAGCCGCCTTCCCCAGCCTGGAGACGATCCTCGACGGCCGCGCTCCCGAAAACAACCAGGCGGTTCGGATGACGGTGAAGCAGGTCCTGGGCGACCGCCGCATCGCGCCGATCTGGCGCGAGTTCTTCGAATATCACACCTCGGCCGATTACTGGCGCCAGGTGGTCCGCCTGTTCGGCGATCACTTCCGCCGCGAGTTCCCCGGCCTCGAGGAGCGGATCGGCCGGCGCTACGAGGATTGGCGCGTCGTGCCGCGCGGCTTCACCGGCGATGCCGAGCTGCATCTCGACTGCCAGTTCGTGATGAATACCCCGGTGACCCAGGTCAGCAGCGTGAAGACCGCGCATGTCGATCTCTGCGACAAGATCTTCAGCGCCCTGTTCTACTTCCGCTCGGAGGGCGACGCGACGCCCGGCGGCGATTTCGAGATCTATGGCTGGCGGCGCAACCCGCGCTTCATCAAGCACCGCACCATGGAGCGCGACGTCGAGAAGGTCGAGATCGTGCCTTACGCAGCCAATTCCTATGCCTGCTTCGTGAACTCGGAGAAATCAGTGCACGGCGTCAGCCCGCGCGGCATCACGCAGGTCCCGCGGCGCTACATCAATTTCATCGCCGAGCTGCCGATCAAGGCGTTCCAGCCGAGGCAGCTCAACCGCTGGCAGAAGTTCTGGTACCGCAACGAAGTCCGCGCGGCGAACCAGGACGAGCGGTATTAGGCGGTTCGGCGCGCTGGATCGCCGTCAGCGCGTCCCTGGTGACATCACGGCTGCATCAACCCCACCTTGCCGCCCCATCTTGGGCGGGGACATCGACGAGGTGCGAACCTGTTGTCGCACGTCACGTGCGTGAAGATTCTTGACGAAGATTCGCGGCGTCACCGCTCCGCCCCAAGATGGGGCGGTA
>DASZYM010000044.1:0-2657 GCA_035545355.1 Dongiaceae bacterium | reverse complement strand
CCGGCGCGTAGTCATGATGCGGCTTCTGGGTGAGGGCATAGCGGACGAAACGCGGGGTCATCACGTTGAAGGCGAGGATCGTTTCCAGATCCTCTTGGGGGATCGGCCGGCCGAAGCAGGCATGGACGAAGCCGCGCATCGCGGCGATCTCGGTCGGCATGTCCTCGGAGATCGAGCCCGCATGGAAGTCGTGGAAGCCGCGGCCGACGAAATGCGGCTCGGGCTCGCCGACCACCACGCTCCAGCCGGCATAGTTGATCCCGGCGACATTGCCGTCGCCGTAGCGGTCGAGATAGTCGGAGACGACATAGCCGCCATAGGACCAGGCGACGATCACCGGGCGCGCGAGGCCGCGCTGTTCGATGACTGCGGCGATGTCGGCGGCCCAGGTCGCTTCGCTGGTATAGGCCGCAACATCCGCCGGCACTTCGGACATGCCATGGCCGCGCAGGTCGAGGGCGACCAGGCGGAACGCGTCGGCGAGCGGGCTTTCGAGCTGGCGGCGGAAGGCGAGGTGATGCTGCGACCAGCCATGCACGAAGAGGATCGCCGGACCGTCGCGACGGCCACCGTCGCGGACGTGCAACCTGGTCCCACCACCGCCGATGACGGTCGCGCTGTCCATCTCAATCCTCGTAGATCACCCGGTCGGAATCCAGGATGGATTTGACGAAATCGGGGACTTCCAATCCGGCTTTGACCTTGGCGTCCATCGTGGCTTCGGCCTTCTTCACGTCCTCCAGGCGCTTCAGCACCGCTTCGGCATCGGCCCGGGGGACGATGACGATGCCGTCGCCGTCGCCGATCACGATGTCGCCCGGCGTGACCGTGACACCGCCGATCACGATCGGATGGCCGACCGTGCCCGGGCCGTTGCGCGCCGGCGAATTGGGGTTGATGCCGATGCAATAGAGCGGCAGCCCGACCGCGAGGCAGCCGGGCACGTCGCGGGCGACGCCGTCGGTGACGATGCCCTTGATGCCGCGATTCTTCGCCATGCCCAGCAGCAGATCGCCGGTCACCGAAGTCGCCGTGAAGCCGTCCGTCGCGGTCAGCAGCACATCGCCGGGCTCCGCCATGGCGAGGGCGCCCCAGAGCGCGAGATTGTCGGCCGGGCCGCATTCGCAGGTCATGGCGACGCCGACGATCGGCGCATCGGGCTGGGTCAGCGGCTTGATCCGGTAATCGAGCGCGCCGCGTCCGTTCATCGCGTCGGTCACGAAGCCGGTCTGCACGCCGGCGAAAGCGGCGAGGACCTTCTTCGCGGGGCGCGGGAACTTGCGGCGGATCCTGAGCAGCGGCGGGTCTTTGATCATGGCATATGTCCGATCCGGTTCTTGAGCAGCAATGTCTGGTCGATCGCGGCGATGCTGGTGACGCCGCAGAGGCCCATGGCGCGGTCGATCTCCTGGCGGTAGATCTCCAGCACCCGGGCGACGCCTGCCTCACCGGCGACCGCGACGCCGAAGAGCTGTGGCCGGCCGATCAGGCAGCAGGCGGCGCCGAGCGCCAGGGCCTTCACCACGTCGCTGCCGCGCCGGATGCCGCCATCGACCAGAACGGGGATCCGGCCGGCGACCGCATCGACGACACCGGGCAGCGCGTCGAGGCTGGACGCGGCGCCGTCGAGCTGGCGGCCGCCATGATTGGAGACGATGACGCCGTTGACGCCATGCTCGACCGCCTTCCTGGCCTCATCGGGATGCAGCACACCCTTGATGATCAGCGGCCCGGTCCAGACCTTGCGCAGCTCCGCGACATCCTTCCAGTTCATCGAGGGATCGAGCAGCGAGGCCATGCGGCCGGCGAGGGTCTTGATGTCGGCGGTCTCGCCCGGGCGCACATAATTGCCGAAGGTGACGCGCTTCAGCTCGGTTCGCATGCGCCAGAGCCATTCGGCCTTCAGCGCCATCGCCGCCATGTCGGTCGGCTTGAAGCGCGGCGGGATGGTGAAACCGTTGCGCAGGTCGCGCTCGCGGTTGCCCAGCATCTGGTTGTCGGTGGTCAGGACCAGCGCGTCGTAGCCGGCCTTGGCCGCGCGCTCGGTCAGCTCGCGGGTGAAACCGCGGTCGCGGTAGATGAAGACCTGCATCCAGCGCGGGCTGGCGCCGGTCTCGGCGAGCTGCTCCAGGGTACAGACCGAGCCGTGGCTGAGGCAATAGGCCGTGCCGGCGGCATGGGCGGCGCGGGCCGCGCAGCGCTCGCCATCCGGCCAGAACAAGCCGCCGAGCCCGGTCGGGCCGATGACGACCGGCAGACTCAACTTCTTGCCGAACAGAGTGACCGAGAGATCGCGGGTCGCGGCGCCGTCCAGCGGGCGGGGCAGCAGCGCCAGATCGTCGAACGCCGTCTCGTTGCGGCGCAGGGTCCATTCGTCCTCGGCGCCGCCATCGGCGAAGTCGAAGACCGGCTTGGGCAATTGCGACCGCGCGAGATCGCGCATCGCGGCGATGCTGTAGGCCCTGCGCCGCCAGGCGGGGACGGGCGCGGTCACAGGCGGTAGGTCTTGATCGCGATGTCGCGGTAGAGCTTGCGCTTCTCCTCGGCGCTGGCGCCTTGGATCACCCAGTCCACCACCTCGACCCATTGCGGATAGGTGCCGGCGAGCTCCATCACATGCCAGTCGCCGCCATACATCGACCGGTCGAAGCCGAAGC
>DASZYM010000043.1:0-4535 GCA_035545355.1 Dongiaceae bacterium | reverse complement strand
CGACGGTCTCGTTCATGTCGGTGGCGAAGCGGACGTCGCGGTTGGTCAGGATGCCGACCAGCCTGCCGGACTTCTTCTCGACGACCGGGAAGCCGGAGATCTCATGCGCCTGCATGACGGCCCGCGCGTCCGCAAGCGTCGCCTCGGGGTTGATGGTCAGCGGGTTGACCACCATGCCGCTCTCGAAGCGCTTCACCTTGCGCACTTCCTCGGCCTGGCGGGCGATGTCGAGGTTCTTGTGGATGACGCCGAGGCCTCCGTTCTGGGCCATGGTGATCGCCATCTTCGCCTCGGTCACCGTGTCCATGGCGGAAGAGAGGAGCGGGATCGAGAGTTGGATGCGCTTGGTCAGGCGCGTCTGGGTCTCCGCCGTCGCCGGCAGAACCGAGCTCGACGCCGGCTCCAGCAGCACGTCGTCGAAGGTCAGAGCGTCACGGATTTCCATCGCCAAACCCCGCTGGAGGGACCGTCGGTGGAAGCCGGTCCGTCCGATAAAGTATTCCTGCCCCGGAATCGGGTTGGCGCGGCATCATACACAGGGAACGTGCCCCGTCCAGGCAAAGGGCCGGGATTCCGCGGGTCCCGCCCGCAGGGCTGGCATGCCCCCATGGCTATGGCGCCGCCCGGGCCGCTTCGCTATATCTGGGAGTCGCGGGCCCACTCCAGGACCCCCGCTTTTCCTTCTTCTTGAAATGGACCATCCGCTGGTCCAAATTAGGTCCATGCCTCTGGAAGGAGGAGGGACATGCGCATCTCTGTCTCCGACGCGAAAGCCCAGCTCACCGATCTCGTCCGTCGCGCCGAGGCGGGTGAGGAGGTCGTGCTCACCCGGCACGATCGGGAGGTGGTGCGGCTTACCCCGATCAAAAAGGCAATCGACCGCGCGGAGCGGCGGCGGATTCTGGAGGAGATCAGCAAATCGGCAGTCGCCGAGGCTTCACCCGGTCCCGATGCCGCGCATAGCCAGGACTTCCTCTATGACGAGTCCGGTTTGCCGAGATGATCGTGGTCGATACGTCGGCCCTCATGACCGTATTGCTTCGCGAGCCGAAAGCCGGTGTCTGCCTCGATGCATTGGAAATTGAGGATGAGATTGCAATCTCCGCCGGCACGCTGGCTGAGCTCTTCGTTGTCGCCGCCGGCCGTGGCATCTCCGGCCATGCGGCAGACCTCGTCGAACGTGCGGAGATCGATGTCATTGCCGTCACCGAAGGGGCAGCGCGACGGGTCGGCGAAGCTTATGCCCGTTGGGGCAAAGGCATTCATCCGGCGAATCTCAATTTCGGCGATTGCTTCGCTTACGCCCTCGCAAAGGAACGAGGCTGCCCGCTGCTCTATGTCGGCGACGATTTCGCGAAGACCGATGTGAAGAGCGCGCTCTGAACGCGGCTACTTCAGCGACGCGATGTATTCCGCGATGGCGTGGATGTCGGCATCGGGGAGCTGGGCGATGTTCCGCTGCACCTCGCCCATGCCGCCATAGGTGAGGTGATCGTAGCCGCCGTCCTCGCCTTCCTTGAGGCCGGTGGCGAGATCGTCCACGTCGGAGAAGTCGCCGCGGGCGATGACGCCGTGCAGGCTCGGCACCTTGCCCTTGCCGGAAGGGTGCGGGCCGCCCATCAGCGCCTGGTCGGCCTTCGGGATCATCAGCAGGTTGCGTGGCGTGTGGCATTCGGCGCAATGCCCGGGGCCCATCACCAGATAGGCGCCGCGGTTCCAACTCGCGCTCTGGCCGGGGTCGATGGTGGCCGATTGGGCGGGCGCACCGCTGAGCGCCAGGCGCTTCCAGAGGCCGATGCCGTGGCGCGCGAACCAGGCGAGCGGCAGGCCGACATCCGGGTTGTCGGCATGAACCGGCGGCAGCGAGAAGAGATAGGCCTTGATGTCCAGCACGTCCGCGACCGTCATATTCCGATATGAGGTATAGGGGAAGGCCGGGATCAGGTTCTTGCCGTCGGGCGAGACGCCGTGCTGCATGGCGTTGACGAAATCGGCATCGCTCCAGTTGCCGATGCCGGTCTCCTTGTCCGCGGTGATGTTGGGCGGAGTGAGCGTGCCGATCGGCGTCGCCAGCGGCGCGCCGCCGGAAGGCAGCTTCGGGTCGCGCCCCGAATCCTTGGTCGGCGCATGGCAGGAGATGCAGCCGCCGGCATGGAACAGCAGCTCGCCGTTCTTGATGTCCGGCGGACGCCCGCCTGGATCGGCAAGCGCAACCGTCTGCGGCAGCGATGCCCAATAGAGCAGGGCGCCGCCGATGATCACGACGGCGCCCAGCGCGATCCAGAGCTTCGTTCTCATGCCATCCGATTGCGACCGACCAGGCTCAATTCAGCTTCGCCCGGTACTTTTCATGGCAGGCGCCGCAGGCGCCGCCCAGCGTCTTCAGCGCGGTCTGGAAGCTCGCCATGTCGGTGGAGGCGGCGATGGCCAAAGCGGCGTTCTTGGCGTCCATGCGGTGCTGCTCGAAGCCCGTGGGATCGCTCCAGATGGTGGGAAGCGCCTTGTCGTCCTGATTCTCGCTGCCGGCCGGGAAGAGGTCCTTGAAATGGTCGAAATAGCCGGCGATCGCAGTGCCGTCCTTCTGCGCCTCGGCCTGGTCGAACTTGTCGCTCTTCGACATCGCGACCAGCGGCTTCAAGGTCTTGCCGATATTCTTCATCGTGTCCGAGCGCTCGTTGTCGGCGGCAAAGCCGGCCCCGACGAGCACCACGCTGGCGCAAAGGCCGAGACCGATGGCCGATACTCTCTTCCAGTTCATAGCGGACGCTTCCCTCATTGTTGGCAGTGGCGGTGGCGGAATTTGGTAACGGGCAATCCTGAGCGGAGTCTGATCGAAGCCATCTGCCGCAAGCGAGCGATGTCCATCCCTCAGCCAAACAACAGATCGCGGCGATATATTCCCAATTTCCGCGGAGAACCGGACGGGAAAACTGACCGGGGGCTTTCAACAATTGGTGATTTGAGCTTTGCGAGGAAGCTTGGTCAGCCCCGGAATCCCAGCGCCACCACATAGATCTCCGCCGAGTCCTTGCGGCTGGCGGGCGGCTTCACATGGCGGACTTCGGCGAAATCCTGTTTCAGCATCTTCAGCAGGTCGCCGGTCGCCCCGCCCTGCAGCACTTTGGCGATGAAGGCGCCGCCCGGGGCGAGCACCTCGGCGGCGAACTGGTAGGCGGTCTCCGCCAAAGCCATGATCTTCAGATGGTCGGTCTGCTGATGGCCGGTCGCCGAGGCCGCCATGTCGGAGAGCACGACATCCGCTTCACCCCCCTGGTTTCCATCTCCGAGCAGGGCCTTCAGTCTGTCCGGCGCCGCGTCGGTCATGAAATCGAGATGCAGGATCTCCGCGCCCGGCACCGGCTCCATTTCCAGGATGTCGATGCCGACGATCTTACCCTTTCCGTTCTTCAGGACCTGCTCGGCGGCGACCTGGGTCCAACCGCCGGGGGCGGCACCGAGATCGACCACCCGGGCGCCGGGCTTCAAGAAGTGGAAGCGCTCGTCCATCTGCAGCAGCTTGAAGGCGGCGCGCGAGCGATAGCCGCGCTTCTTCGCCTCGGCGACATAGGGGTCGTTCAACTGCCGCTCGAGCCAGCGGGTCGAAGAGACGCTGCGCTTGCTCGCGGTCTTCACCCGTTCGGTGAGGCCCCGGCCGGAGGGATTGGAGCCGAGCGGCGTGCCCTGCTTGCGGCCGCCGCGCTTCATGTCCGGCTGGCGCGGGCCGCCGCTGCCGTGTCGTGCCATCGCGCGTCAGGCCGGCAGCGGCGCGGTGATCGGCGCGTCGAAGGCGGCGTTGCGCGCCGGACCGTTCATCAGGCTCATCAGAATGCCTTCGCGCACGCCGCGATCGGCGACCCGCAGCTTTCCGACCGGCCAGAGCCGGCAGATCGCCGAGAGGATGGCGCAGCCGGAGAGCACGAGGTCGGCGCGCTCCATGCCGATGCAGGCGATCTCGGCGCGCCCCGCCACGTTGCGGCGGGCGATCTCGGCGCTGATCCGCTCGACATCGGCGAAGTCGAGATAGCTGCCATCGACCTGGTTGCGGTCATAGCGCGAGAGGCCGAGATGGATGCCGGCGAGCGTCGTGACCGTGCCGGACGTGCCGAGCATCTGCACCTCGCCGGCGCCGATCGCGCGCTTGGCGCTGATCGCGCGCTGCAAGGGCTCCAGGTGATCGGCCACCACATCGACCATGCGCCGGTAGAAGGTCGCGGCATCCTCGCCGGGCTCGGGCTCGGTGCCGAAGCGCTCGGTCATGGAGACGACGCCCAGCGGCACCGAATGCCAGGCCACCATCTCCGGCGCGCGGTTTGGGCGGAAGCGCAGCCAGCCCAATTCCGTCGATCCGCCGCCGATATCGAAGACGATGGCGTAAGGATGATGCTTGTCCAGCAGCGGCAGGCAGCCCTTGAAGGCGAGCTGGGCCTCTTCGCCGGTGGTGATGATGTCGAGCCGCACCCCCGTCTCGGAAAGCGTGCGGCCGACGAAATCGGCGCAGTTCTCGGCCCGCCGGCAGGCTTCGGTCGCGACCGCGC
>DASZYM010000042.1:0-13512 GCA_035545355.1 Dongiaceae bacterium | reverse complement strand
AGCCTCACTGGAACCGGCGCTTTCAGCAGCGCCGACGTGCAATCGGGCGACCTTCGGGTGAACGGTCAGCTCACCGCGCCGACGGTGACGGTGCAGTCCGGCGGCACGCTCGGCGGCAGCGGGACCATCATCGGCGCGGTGACCGCCGACGGCACCGTCGCCCCCGGCAACTCGATCGGCACGCTCACCATCAACGGCAATTACACCCAGGCGACCGGCTCGTCCTATTCGGTCGAGCTCGACAATACCGGCGCATCGGATCTGCTCGACGTCACCGGCGCCGCCACGATCCAGGGCGGAAGCAGCGTGAACGTGCTCGCCGCGCCGGGCTCTTACACGGTCGGCACCCGGAGCACGATCCTGACTGCGGCCGGCGGCGTGACCGGGACCTATGACACGCTCACCGACAATGCGCCATTCGTCGATTTCGTGCTGAACTACGATGCGGACGACGTCTTCCTGGACGTCCTGCGCAGCGGGGTTCCCTTCGCGAGCGTGGCCCGGACGCCGAACGAGCGCGCCGCGGCCGGCGCGGTGGACAGCCGGGATGCCGGCAATCCGGTGTTCGACGCCGTGACGGCCTTGGACGCGCCCGCGGCGCGCCACGCCTTCGACCTGCTCTCCGGCGAGATCCATCCGACGATCAGCGAAACGTTGGTCGAGCGCAGTGCCGATCTCCGTGACGCCGTCAACGACCGGCTGCTTCAGCCGTTCGATGGCGAATCGCTCCAGCTCGCGGCGGCGGTGCCGACCCTGGATCTTGCGGCCGGAGACGGCGCCGATTGCACCTTCATCTGCGCCACCGGCCCCGACCGGCGTCTTGCGACCTGGGGCCGCGCACTCGGCAACTGGGGCCATGTCGATGGCGACGGCAATGCCGGTGCCGCCGATAGCGAGACCGCGGGCTTCATTTCCGGCATCGATGCCACCTTCGACGAAAGCTGGAGGATCGGGATCGCGGCCGGCTATAGCCATACCGGCCTCGACGTCCCATCGCGGACCTCCAGCGCCTCGATCGACAGCTATCACATCGCCGCTTACGGCGGATTCCGGAGCGGGAACCTCACCGCCCGCCTCGGCGCCGCCTATTCGTTCGACGATATCGGGGCGACGCGCGACGCCGATTTCGCGGGCTTCTCCGGCAGCACGCAGAGCGAGTATTGGGCGCGGACCGCCCAGGCTTTCGGCGAGGCGGGCTATGCGTTCGGAACCGGGCGCTTCACGATCATGCCGGTGGCGGGCCTTGCCTATATCAACCTCGACACCGATGGATTCCACGAGGGAGACGGGCCGATGGGCCTCCATGCCCAGGCGAGCGACCAGGATGCGCTGTTCTCGAATCTCGAACTGCGCGGCGCGACGCGGATCGATGCCGGCAGCCTGGCGCTTGGCCTGCACGGCATGGTGGGCTGGCGGCACGCATTCGGCGATGTCACGCCGGATACCCGCTTCACCTTCGATGGCGGCGGCACCGGCTTCACCGTCGCCGGCGCGCCGATCGCCCGCGACGCGGCGCTGCTCGAAGCCGGCGCCGATGCCGATCTCGGCGATGGCATCACGCTCAGCCTCTCCTATTCAGGGCAGGCGGCGCCGGATTCCTGGACGAACGGCGTCGCCGGAGACGTCCGCTTCCGCTTCTGAGGGAGAGCGGCCCGGCCTTCGCCTATTCCGCGGCCTTGCCCTTCTGCCAGGGGACTTGCGGGAAATCGCGCGCGGTTTCCTTGCGCTCCCAGTCGAACATGTAGTCGCGGGTCATCGGCACGGTCTTGATGCCGCGCGCCATCTGGATCTGGAAGACCATGTTGTAGTCGTAGCGGAAGGAGAGCTCGCTGCCGATCAGGTAGAACTCCCACATCCGGCAGAAGCGCTCGTCGTAGAGCTTCCGGATCTCCTCGCGGTGCCGGTCGAAATTGGCGCGCCACGCCTTCAGGGTTTCGGCGTAATGCAGGCGCAGGGTCTCGATATCGGTCACCCAGAGCTTGGTCTTCTCGATATGCGGCAGCACTTCCGAAAGCGCCGGGCTGTAGCCGCCCGGGAAGATGTACTTCCTGAGCCATGGATTGGTGTAGCCCGGACCGTCGCGGCGGCTGATCGCGTGCAGCAACGCGGCGCCCGAGGGCTTCAGGAGCTGCTCGACCTTCTTGAAGAACTCCGCGTAGTGCTTGATGCCGACATGCTCGAACATGCCGACCGAGACGATGCGGTCGAAGCGCTCCGGCACCTCGCGGTAGTCCTGCAGGCGGAACTCGACCTGGCCTTCGAGGCCCGCTTCCTTCGCCCGCTGCCGGGCGACTTCGAGCTGCTCCTTGGACAAAGTGACGCCGATGACCTTCACGCCGGCGGTCTTGGCGAGATAGATGCCGAGCGCGCCCCAGCCGCAGCCGATATCGAGCACGAGCTGTCCCGGCTCCAGCAGCAGCTTGGAGGCGATGTGGCGCATCTTGGCCTGCTGCGCCTCGCCGAGGCTGATGTTGAGCTTGGGCCAATAGGCGCAGGAATACTGCATGCTCTCGTCGAGGAAGAGCGAGAACAGCTTGCGCGAGAGATCGTAGTGGTGCGCGACGTTCTCCCGCGCGCGGCTGATCGGATTGGTCTGGTGCCACCAGCGCAGCACCCGGTTGGCGAAGTTGCTGAAGCGCTGAGTCCACGCCCCGCCGACCTCGTCGGTATTGGCGAGGCCGATGTCGATCAGGTCGTAGATCGTGCCCTTCTCGATGGTGAAGCGGCCGTCCATATAGCCCTCGCCGAGCTTCAGGAACGGGTTGAGCGCGATCTCCCAGCCGATCCTGGCATCGTTCAGGCGCAGGGTGATATCCGGCGTCCCCGAGCCATAGGTCCGCGCGCGGCCCCGGTGATCGATCAAATGAATGCGGCCGTGTTTCAGGCCATGTTTCAGCAGGCTTCCAAGCATCTCCCCATCACCCCTGATGCGGTCCCACCCCCGCGGTCGATCGACCCCGCGATGAACCACGGGCCTGGCGGGTTGTAATGAAACACTAATTTAACCAATTCAGCCCCGTCAATCGGGCCAGCCATGCGCTGATCTACAGTCAGGCAACGCCCGAATGCAGACGCGGGTTGCCCGCCCGCGGCAGGATTGGCGGAAGAGTAGTCCTCCGCTAAGAACATCGCCACCATGACTCCCGAAGAAATGCAGGCCCGCCTGCTCTACCGCGACGGGCTGATGCTGATCATCGACAAGCCCGCCGGCCTGCCGGTTCACGCCGGGCCCGGCGGCGGCCCCAACCTCGAGCAGGACCTCGACGCCTTGCGGTTCGGGCTGCCCAACCCACCGGCGCTGGCCCATCGCCTGGACCGCGATACCAGCGGCTGCCTGGTGCTCGGCCGCCAGCGCAAGGGCCTGTCGCGGCTCGGCAAGCTGTTCCAGGAAGGCCTGGTCGAGAAGACCTATTGGGCGATAACCGCCGGCGCACCAAAGGAGGCCGAGGGCCGCATCGAGCTCCCGCTGCGCAAGATCACCCAACGCAGCGGCTGGAAGATGGTGGCCGACCCGCCGGGACAACCCGGCAGCCAGGCCGCCCGCACCGACTATCGCGTGCTCGGCAGCGGCGGCGATCTCGCCTGGATCGAATGCAAGCCCAAAACCGGCCGCACGCATCAGATCCGGGTGCATCTCGCCGCCCTGGGCGCACCGATCCTCGGCGACCGGCAGTATGGCGGCGGGAGCGAGCAGCCGCTGCACCTGCTGGCCCGCGCCATCGTGGTGCCGCTCTACCCCAAGAAGCCGCCGATCGCCGTCGAGGCGCCGGTCCCCGAGCACATGCGCGCGGCGCTGAAGCGCTGCGGCTGGCCGGGCTAGTCGCCGTTGTTGCGGCCGAGGCCGCGCTCGCGCTTGATCTTGTCGTAGGCGTCGTTGACCGCCATCGTGCGCTTGGTGGCGAACTCGATGAACTCCTCGGGCAGGCCGAGCGCCTGGATATGGTCGGGATGGACCGAGGAGACCGCCCGGCGATAGGCCTCGTGGATCTCCTGGTCGGTGGCCTTCGCCGAGACGTCGATGATGTCGTAGGGATCCTTGCTCGCCATGCGCTCGGCGGCGAACAGCGGACTGAGGCGCCGGATCGCGGTCTTGCGGTAGATGGTGATGGTCCCGTCGCTGCTCTCGAACGGGACGAACTGCCGGTCGTCGTTCAGCATGTCGATGACCCGCGAGGACGGCGTCACGAAGACGAACAGCACCTGCACCCGGCCGTCGTCGAACTCGACTTCGACGGCGTATTTGTTCCGCGCCTTCCTGGGCCCCGAATCGAACATCGTCCTATCAGCCTAGTGTCGCAAGAAACGGTTCATATCCGAAAACCGAGGCGACGAAAACCACCACGGGCAACGCATCGAAAACGATGGTGAAAAACAGACCGCGCCGATGCGCGGCATTTTACACGAAACCGCGGCTCGCCGTCGAATGATCGACATCACACGATGCGATGCCGGTGAAGCTTGAAAGCCGCGTCCCGCTTGACGATAGTGCCGCCAACCCCGAACCGGAATCCGCGCGCGGCGCACGATGTTCAAGCAACGCAAAGCACAGCCCAACGAGGTGGTCGGCGCCACGCTCTCCCAGGAGCATCTGCGCCGGCTGCACGAGTTCCATGTCGCCTGGGTCGCCGGACGCCATGGCGGGCGGCGCGCCATGCTGCGCGACTGCAGCCTGGCCGGCTGCGACCTCAGCCACATGAACTTCACCGAGGCGGTGCTGATCGAGTGCGACTTCTCCGGCATCGAGGCGCGCGGCACCAAGTTCACCGGCGCGATCCTGCGCAGCGCCAAGTTCGACCATGCCGACCTGACCGGCGCCGATTTCGCCCGCGCCGATCTGCGCGGCGCCTCGTTCCTGGAGGCGCAGATGATCGACGCGGTGCTCGACCGCAGCGATCTCAGGCGCGATTCCGAGAACGAGGGAAGCAGCGGCAGCTCGTTCAAAGGCGCCAATCTCACGCGGGTGAACCTGAGCGAGGCCAAGCTCAAGAATGCCGATTTCTCCGGTGCGGTGCTGCACGAGACCAACATGATGGCTGCTGACCTGCGCGGCGCCAGCTTCCTCCATGCCGAGATCGAAGGCGCGACCGTCGCCGGCGCCAATATGAGCGATGCGGATTTCTCCGGCGCCATCCTGGCCGGCGACATGGCCGAGCGCATGGACGTGCTCCGCAGCAAGGGGCCGGAGCTGCGCCGCCTCGATCCCGGCCTTCTGGCCGAGACGGTGCGCCGCCACGGCATCTGGGTCGCGAGCCAGGGCGCCGAAGGCAAGCGCGCCGATCTTTCCGGCGTCGATCTCTCGGCGGTCGACCTCTCGGGGCGCAATCTCTGCCTCGCCGATCTTTCCGGCGCGATGCTGGCGGACACCCAGCTCAAGGGCGCGCTGCTGATCGCCGCCGATTTCCGCGACGCGAACCTGACCCGCGCCAATCTCGCCGAGGCCGATATCCGGGGTGCGAATTTCCAGGGCGCGTTTCGCCGCGATCTCGACCTCACCAATACCCGGATCGGCGCCGTCCCCGGCCTCGCGCTGACCACCCGCGGGCTCTGAGCCGCCGCCGGCTTCCTCGCTGCTGGACGATCGGAACTTAACCGCCCCGGGCCGCTAAAAGTGCATCAAGCCTTTGACGATGAAGGATTTATGCCGGTTTTTGGCAGGGGGTGAATCCGGCGTTTCGTGTAAGTCCTGTGTAAGTTGGGATCACAAGCCGGGACTTTGAAGAATTATGGTTCACCTTTCGTTCCAGTGCAAGGCCACACGGCGAATCGTAGGTAGCACACGATCTGTCCGGTCATTTGGGTCCTCCGGAGGAGGGCTGCATGAAGCGGGCGGATTCCGATCTGCGGACCGGCGCCGGTGACCCGGGCGGCAGGGTGATTTGCCCGGCTTTCGGGAAATTCGCTATACTGCGCGTGGGGCGGTTGGTGGCCATATGGAGATCGAAGCGATGTCCAAGGACAAGCCGAAGCGCGCCAAGCCCGACAGCCTCGTGAAGCCCGGCAAGGCGGGCCAGATCGAACTCTCCGAATCGGACCTGAAGAAGGTCACGGGCGGTGGCACGGCCAACAAGGCCACCACCAGCAGCAGCACCGGCCCCACGGAAAACCTCTCGCTCAATTTCACGAAGGTCAATCTCGGCTGAGCCCGTCGGCGGCGCCGGTCCTCTCCAAGCGGTCCGGGCTTGCACGAAGGAACGCATGGATGCCAAGGCCGGGCCTTGGCGTGACGATCTCGTTTGATCGGCGAGCGGCGCTGCTACCAGTGCAGGCCGACGTACTGGCCGCCGGCATTGGCGAGGCCGGGGAGACGCACCAGGTCGATCACCGTTTGCTCCGGGCGGAGCGCCGGCATCGGCGCGCCGCCGAGATCGGTATGGGTCACGACCAGGGTCTGGCCGTGCTGCACCACGCCCAGGAGGTCGTCGGTCAGACGCTCGGAGAGATGCGGGATGTGCTGCTGGATGTAGGAGAGGTTCGAGCCCATGAGCTTCGAATAGTTCACGTTGGCGTCGAAGATCTTCAGGTCGTATCCCTTGCCGAAGAGGCGCTCGGCCAAAGCCACCGCCGGACTCTCGCGCAGGTCGTCGGTGCCGCCCTTGAAGGAGAGGCCGATCATGCCGATGCGGCGGTTGCCCGCCTCCATCACCCGCTCTGCGACGGCCTCGATCAGCCCGTCATTGGATTCGGTGAGCGCGTTCAGCATCGGCAGCGGCAGATCGCGCTGCTTGGCGCGGTAGCGCACCGCGCGCAGGTCCTTGGGCAGGCATGAGCCGCCATAGGCGAAGCCCGGGCGCATATAGGCGGTCGAGACGTTCAGCCGCCGGTCGGCGCAGACGATCTCCATCACCTTGTGGCTGTCGATGCCATGCGCCTTGCAGAACGACCCCACTTCGTTGGCGAAGACGATCTTCGCCGCGTGCCAGGCATTGTTGGCGTATTTGACCGCCTCGGCGGTCTCGAGGTCGGTGACGTGGATCTGGCCCGGCAGGCCCTTGTTGATCTCGCGCAGCAGGCCCTCGGTCCTGGGATCGGAGACGCCGATGATCACGGTACCCGCTTCGCGGTAGTCACGGATCGCCGAGCCCTCGCGCAGGAATTCCGGGAAGATCGCCAGGCCGAAATCCTTGTCGGCCTGCTTGCCGGAGCCTTTCTCCAGCGCCGGCTGCACCACGCCGCGCATCGAGCCCGGCAGCATGGTCGAGCGCACGATGACCGCGTGGAAGGCGTTCTTGCGCGCCAAAGCGGCGCCGATGCTCTCGCAGACCCGGGCGACCTGGGTAAGATCGAGATCGCCGTTGGCGCGGCTCGGCGTGCCGACGCAAACGATCGAGGCGTCGCTGCCGCTGATCGCGTCCTGCACGTCGGTGGTGGCGCGCAGCCGCCCGCCGCGCACGCCCTCGCGCACCAGCTCGGCGAGGCCCGCCTCCACGATCGGCGCCACGCCGTCGTTCAGCATCTTTACCTTGTGCGGGTTGGTATCGACGGCGGCGACGTCATGGCCGTCGGCGGCAAGGCAGGCCGCCGAGACGGCACCCACATAGCCGATCCCGAAGATCGAAATCCGCATGAGAAACCCCGAGAGGCGTCGGCCGCGGCTGCGGCGCTAGAACGCGTTCTTCCCCAAGGCGCACACCGCGCCGGTCATGAACAGAATCTTGAGATCGAGCCAGAGCGACCAGTTCTCGATGTAGTAGAGATCGTGGGCGACCCGCGACTGCAGCCCTTCCGCGGTGTCGACCGCGCCGCGATGCCCCTTCACCTGGGCCCAGCCGGTGATCCCCGGCTTCACCCGATGGCGGAAGGCATATTCGGCGACGATCTCGTAGTTGAGGCGATCCTCGACCCGCATCTGCACGGGCAGCGGGCGCGGCCCCACCAGCGACATGTCGCCCATCAGCACGTTGAGGAGCTGCGGCAGCTCGTCGAGGCTGGTGCGGCGCAGGAAATTGCCGACCGGCGTGACGCGGGCATCGTTGCGCCGGGTCTGCTGCGCGCCGCTCACGTCCTGCAGGTCGGTGCGCATCGAGCGGAATTTCAGCACGTGGAAGATCCGGCTGCCGAGGCCGTGGCGCTCCTGGCGGAAGAAGACCGGTCCCGGACCGCTCAGCTTGACCGCGATCGCGCAGCCGAGCAGCAGCGGGCTCAGCAGCAGGAGCAGGACGGCCGCGGCGCAGCGGTCGAAGATCTCCTTGAAGAAGCGCTCCGAGGCGCGGAGCGGACGCTGCGCCAGGGCCGTCATCGGCAGGCCGGCGAGATCGCCGCGCTCCATCGCCGGCAGGCGGAAGCCCACCAGATCGGGCGCCAGCGCGATATCGACCGGAAGCTGCTTCAGGCGCTGCAGGATCGTGAGCAGGCGCTGCTCGGCCTGATGCGGCAGGGCGATGATCACCTTGTCGATCGGCGCCTTGCGATAATACTCGATGAGATCGTCGGTGGTGCCGAGCACCAGATGCGACAGCGCCACGCGGTCCGGCGCCGAGCCGCGGCGGTCGTCGAACAGGCCGACCACCTCGACCACGTCGCGGGCGTTGACCTCGATCCAGTCCATGAGCCGCTTGGCCGGCTCGCCGGAACCGACGATCGCCACCCGGTGGACGGCGAGCTGCGCCGCGCGCCAGCGGTTGGCCACCGGGCGCGCCAGCAGATGCACGCTGAGCGCCGTCGCGGTGCTGGCGGTGCCCCAGGCGGTCAGCCAATGGAGCGTCGTCGCCTCGCGCCAGGGCGTGCCCCAGCCGAGCAGCGCGCAGATCGCGACCAGGGCCAGGATCGGCCCGGCGAAAGCGGCGAAGACGACCGAGAGCTGGGCGACCGAGGAGCGGCGCACCAGAGCGACGCCGTCATGGGCCTGAAGCACCCGCGACATCGCGAAGAAGAGGACGGCGCCGAGACAGAGCGCCAGGCCCGCCTCGACGGTCAGCGGATTGCCGGGCCGGAGGATACCGGCCCCGCCGGCGCCGAGCAGGCCGGGCAGGACGAAGATCACAGCATCGAGGGCAAAGACCCCGAGGCCGAGCATCGGAAGCTCGATGAACGAACGGCGCGCGCGCTTCGCGCTCTCGAGCCGCCAATCCGCCGCAGGAAGGAACGAACCCTCCATGGCCGTGAAAACTCCCTTACGCCCAGATCTCACCCGAAGCCCCGAAAACGGCCGAATGCAGACCCACCGTTTGTTGTACGCAGGTAACGACCAAACCCCGCCGAAGTCGATTGGGCTGCCGAAACCATTCGTGATTCGGGGCGTAAGTTTCTCATACTATGGTGTATGTGACTTCCATATCTTTCGGTCAGGGCCTCGCAGAGCCGAGACGAAGGACGTATCCTCATCCGGCCGACTGAGCGAGTGCAGCAAGAGGGTGTCGACTCGAACCCGGCAATGGTTCGCGCCTTCATCCGCTCGATGAAACACTGAAGAGGATCCACCGTGAGCACGGTCTCGAACCTGCCTTCGATGCGCGAGCTGATCGCGGACGTGTTCCGCAATGCCCGGCTGATCGCCGTCGCCCTGGTGATCCCGCCGATCGTCGCGGTCGCGGTCGCCTTCGTCCTGCCGCCCGAATATCAGGCGGACGCCAAGATCCTGATCAAGCCGGGCCGCGAATTCCTGCCCAGCACCAATCCCGGGCAGAACGACAACGGCCTGCCCTCCACCACGATGACCGAGGTCGTGAAGTCGGAAGCGGAGATCCTCAACAGCAGCGACCTCGCCCAGGAAGTGCTGAGCAAGCTCGGCATCGCCGGCGTCTTCCCCGACGACAAGGCCGATCCGAGCGGCGGCCCGGCGCTCGACCGCGCGATCGCCGCCTTCGGCCGGCAGCTCAACGTCGAGCCGATCGATTTCTCCAACGTGCTGCAGGCCTCGTTCCGCAGCCAGCAGCCTGAGACCGCGGTCAAGGTGCTGAGCGCACTGCTCGCCGATTTCCAGGCGCGCCATGTGTCGCTCTACAGCAACGCGCTCAGCAACCCGATCCAGGCGCAGATCACCGAGAAGCAGAAGGAGCTGCAGGACCTCGACGCCAAGCGCATCGCCTATCAGAACGCCAACGGCGCCTTCTCCATCCCCGAGCAGCGCGCGAGCCTGATCCAGCAGCGGGCACAGCTCGCCTCCGACCTCCAGGCGGCGCAGATCAAGGGCCAGGCGCTGCAGCAGCAGGTCGCCTATCTGAAGAAGAGCAAGGCGAGCACCCCGGCGACGGCGCCGATCGACACCGAGACCGATCCCACCACCGAGAGCAGCGCGCTGCAGAGCCTGATGGCGCTGCAGCAGAAGGAGCAGGAGATGCTCCAGCACTACCAGCCGACCGCGCCGGCGGTGGTGCAGATCCGCGCCCAGATCGCCCAGGCGCAGCAATTCCTGGCCAAGCAGGCCGGCACCAGCACCAAGGTCCGGACCGGCGCCAACCCGCTGCTCGCCACCATCGACCAGCAGCTCCTGGCGGCGCAGGCGGAGCTGACGCCGATCAACACGCAGATCGCCGGCTACACGACGCAGATGGCCTCGATCGACGACAGCCTGAAGAAGCTGCAGGACAACGAGCTGGAGGTGAACAACCTGCAGCGCCAGATCGACAGCCTGAACTCCGACCTCAACACGCTGCGGAGCAGCCTGGACCAGGCGCGCCTCGCCGAGAACATGGACCAGGCCAAGGTCTCCAGCGTCTCGATCATCGACGCACCGAGGGTGCAGCCGCGCCCGGTCTTCCCGAAGAAGACCACCTTCGCCATCGGCGGGCTCGGTGTCGGCATCGCGCTGGCGGCGCTGATCATCCTGGTCTCGCTGTCCTTCGGCAACACGATCATCACCGTGGAGGGCGCCGAGCGGATCCTCGGCACGCCGGTGGTCGCCGCCTTGCCGCGGGTCAAGCCGGTCGCCGCCGAATAGCCGCGCGCCCGGCAGCCGGCCGCGCGGCACAGCGATGGACATCTCCTGGTATTTGCGACGCCTGCGGCGCATGTCGCCCGCCGAGATGCTCGCGCGCCTGCGCGCGGCGGCGGTCCAGCAGGCCTGGCGCTTCGCCGGGACCGCGGGGCCGGCCGTCGGCTCGGTCGCCTGGAGCAGCGCGGGTTTGCGCCGCGACGCCGCATTCGACGCCGATGCGGCCCGGCGCCTCATCGCCGCCGCCGATGCGGTGATGGCCGGGCGCTGGAACGTGTTCGGGCATAATTTCGACACCTCGGCGGCCGATCCCGACTGGCACCGCGACCCGCGCAGCGGCATCCGCTTCGACCCGACGCGCTATTGCTTCGACGTGCCCTATCGCGACCCGTCGCGCGTCGGCAACGTGAAGTGCCTCTGGGAGCCGTCGCGGCTGCATCACGCGACCCTGCTCGCCGCCGCATTCCATGCCGGCGGCGATCCGCGCCATGCCGAGCGCGCGGCGGAGCATCTGCGCTCCTGGTGGCGCCGCAACCCGCCGCTGCGCGGCATCCACTGGCTCTCCGGCATCGAGCTCGGCATGCGGCTGATCGCCTGGGTCTGGACCCGGCGGCTGCTGGCGGGCTGGAGCGGCGTCGAGGCGCTGTTCGAACGCAATCCCGACTTCCTGCGACAGATCGAGCAGCATGAGCGCTGGCTGGCCGCGCTCTACAGCCGCGGCTCCTCGGCCAACAATCATCTGATCGCCGAGGCCGCCGGCCTGTTCATCGCGGCGACGGCGTTCCGCGGCCCGCTTTCCGAGCGCCGCGCGCGCCTGGCGCAGGGCATTCTCGAACAGGAGGCGGTCTCGCAGACCTTCCCCGACGGAATGAACCGCGAGCTCGCCTTCGGCTATCACGGCTATGTCCTGGGCCTGCTGCTGCTCGCCGCGGTCGAAGGCGAAGCCGGCGGGCGGCCGATGTCGGATGACTTCTGGCGGATCCTCGCGCGGATGAGCGACGCGCTCGCCGCCAATCTCGGCCAGGACGCCGGGGGCAACCTGATGCCGCCGCGCCAGGGCGACGGCGACGATGCCTGGGCGCTGATGGTCGATGCGCCGGAAGACGGGCCCTGGGCGCCGCTGCTCGATCTCTGCGGCGCGCTGATCGGCCCGCGGGACTGGTGGCCGAAGCCGCAGCACCGCGCGCTGCTGGCCGCATTGGTGCCGCAGGTGGCGGCCGGCCGGCGCCTCGACGATCCCCGGCCGGCGCGACGGCCGAACCGCTTCGCCGAGGCCGGCATCACCTTCCTGCGGAGCGGCGCGCTGTCCTGCCGGGTCGATCACGGGCCGCACGGCTTCCTGTCGACCTGCGCCCATGGCCATGCCGATGCGCTGAGCTTCGAGCTTGCGATCGGCGGGCGGCCGGTGCTGATCGACCCCGGCACCTATTGCTATCAAGGCGAAGCCGAATGGCGGCGCTATTTCCGCGGCACCGGCGCGCATAACACGCTGGAGCTCGACGGCGCGGACCAAGCGGTGCAGGGCGGCACCTTCCTCTGGTCCACGCAGATGACGAGCTGGGTCGAATCGGCCACCGGGATCGACGACGGCCCGGTCGCCGAGCTCACCGTCGCGCATGACGGCTATCGGCGCCTGCCCGCCAAGGCGACGCATATCCGGCAGTTCCGCCTGGACCGCACGGCGAGTGCGCTCAGCATCGCCGATCGGATCGAGGCCGATGCGCCGGTCGCGGTCCGACTCGCCTTCCACCTTCATCCGGCTGTCACCGTGAAGCTCGAAGCTGGGCGGGCGCAGCTTCGCGCCGGCGACACGGCGCTGGCGGTGCTGGATTTGCCGGACGCTCTGCGCTGGCAGGCGCATCGCGGCGCGGAAAATCCGCCGCTCGGCTGGTACTCGCCGGAATTCGGCGAGAAGGAGCCCTGCGTCGCACTCGTCGGCAGCGGCACGCTGGCGCCCGGGCAGCGCCTGGAGACGCGGATCGGCACCGGAAATCAGACGCCGCGGCGCGAGGCCGCGGTCGGCAAGGAAGTCACAGTATGAGCGACGACGGCAAACGCGTCTTGATCGTGGTGCAGAACCTGCCGGTCCCGTTCGACCGCCGGGTCTGGCTGGAAGCGACGACGCTCGCCCGCAACGGCTATCAGGTCAGCATCATCTGCCCCAAGATGCGCGGCTTCAACGCGGCGCGCGAGACGCTGGAGGATATCGACATCTATCGCTATCCGCTGCCGATCGACGCCCAGGGCAAGTTCGGCTTCGTGCTGGAATTCGCCTGGTGCTTCCTGATGACCGCCTGGCTCAGCCTGGTGGTGACGCTCGGCGGGCGCGGCTTCGACATCCTGCATGTCTGCAACCCGCCGGAGACCTATTGGCCGCTCGCCTGGTTCTGGCGCGTCTTCGGCAAGCGCTTCATCTTCGACCATCACGACCTCTCGCCGGAAATGTTCGCGGCGAAGTTCGAGCGCCCGGCCACCGCGGAAGCCGGCGGTGGGCTGTTCAGGGCGCTGCTGTTCCTGGAGCGCATGACCTTCAAGGCGGCGCAGATCGTCATCACCACCAACGAGAGCCACAAGCGGATCGCGGTCGAACGCGGCGGCAAAAGGCCGGAGCAGGTCTTCATCGTGCGCTCCGGCCCGGACCT
>DASZYM010000041.1:0-4481 GCA_035545355.1 Dongiaceae bacterium | reverse complement strand
GATCGGATACTGCGTCACCAATGCGGCGATGGTGGTGATGGAATAGAGGAGGCTCAGCTCCTTCTCGCCATAGCCGTGATTGTCGATATAGGCCGGCATCAGGCCGTAGAGGCCGCCATTCATCATGCCCGAGCCGAAGGCGCAGACCACGCCGGTCGGCGAGATGCGGAACAGCTTGGCGATCGACAGATATTTGTGCTCGCCGATCTCCGGATTGCCGACCTTGGTGACGGCGAGCGGGATCATCGCCGCGGAGAGGCCGATCGTCACAAGCACGAAGAGCAGGATGCCGTCCGGCTTGTCGAAGTTGAGCAGCAGCGGCGAGACGCCGGAGGCGGCCCAGCTTGCCGTCGTGTACATGGCGAAGACCCGGCCGCGATTGACCTCGCTGGCCTTGTCGGTCATCCAGGATTCGATCACCACGAAGGCGCCGGCCAGGGCATAACCGGCCAGGCCGCGCAGCAGCACCCAGAGCCAGGGGTCGTGCAGCACGGTGTAGAGGATCGCGATATTCGAGGAGGCGACGGCGAACACGCCGAAAGCGCGGATATGGCCGACACGGTCGATCATCCGCTGCGAGGTCAGGGTGCCGAGCAGGAAGCCCAGGAAGTAGCAGGAGGCCGCCGCGCCGACCACGAAGGTCGAGGCGCCGGTCGAGGACAGGCGGAAGCCGATCAGCGGCGACATGACGCCGAGCGCGCCTTCCATCAGCACGACCGATACCAGCACCGGCGCCACCGGCTGAAAGCACTTCCAAACCGATGCTTGCCCGACCGCATCCGTGGTCATGACGATTGTCCCCGACTAGACCCAACTCAGGTTAGCATGAGTCGGGCCGGCGTCGTCTATTCGACCAGCGCCGCTTGGCCGCGCTTGTACAAGCCGTTGGCGATGATCAGGCGCTGGATCTCGCTGGCGCCTTCCCAGATGCGATCGACGCGGAGCTCGCGGAAGAAGCGCTCGGCGACGTTCTCGCGCATATAGCCGCGGCCGCCGAAGATCTGCACCGCGCGGTCGGCGACGCGGTTCGCCATCTCCGAGGCGTAGAGCTTGGCCATGGAGGATTGCGCGTGGCTGACTTTCACGTCCTCGCCGGCATCGATCGCCTCGGCGGTGCGATAGGTCATGAGGCGGGCCGCCCAGAGCTCGGTCAGGGAATCCGCCAGCATGAACTGCACCGCTTGCTTGTCGCCCAGCATCTCGCCGGACATCGGCCGGTTGCGGGCGAAGGCGGTCGCTTCGTCGATCAGCCGCGCGGCGGCGCCGCAGCAGCGCGCCGCGATCATCAGCCGCTCATAGCGGAACCAGTCATAGGTGAAGCCCATGCCGCCGCCTTCCTCGCCGATCCGGTTCTCGGCGGGGACCCGCACATCCTTGAACCGGTAGATCGGATGATGGGCGCGGTAGGTGTGGGAATAGGCCGGGGTGCGCACATGCTCCAGGCCGGCCGCGCCCTGCGGGACGAAGAACAGGCAGTGATGGCCGGCCTTCGGGCCCTCGGTGAGCTTGGCCTGGAAGATGATGAACTGCGCGAGGTTGCCGCTGGTCACATGCCATTTCTCGCCGTTGAGGACGTAGTCGTTGCCCTCGCGCCGCGCGGTCGCCTGGATCGCATCGACGTCGGAGCCGGCATCGGCCTCGGTGATCGCGTAGCATTCGTGCATCTCGTCGCGGATCAGCGGCTTGATCCATTTCTCGATCTGCTGCGGGTTGCACGCTTGCAGCATCCATTTCTGCGGATTGTTGCCGCACCAGCCGAGCGCATTGGTGACGCGCCCCAGCTCCTCCTGCGCGACCGCCTGCTCCAGCATGGAAAGGCCCTGACCGCCCATCTCGACCGGGATGTCCATATTGTAGAGCCCGGCCTCGCGCGCGCCGATCTTGTGGCGCTTGCGTACGTCGGCAGGCACCTCGCCGTTGTTCATCTCGGCATGGACTTCCCAGGGGATGAGCTCCTTGGTGACGAAGGCGCGCACCTTCTCCTGGATCGCGCGGGCGCGCGACGGCAATGGATAGGACATGGACGTTTGCTTTCTTGCTCGTGTGGTTAGACCCGTCGACCCCTCACCCAGCCCTCTCCCTCAGGGGGAGAGGGCTTATGCGGTGAGCTGCGCTCGCGGTTTTCTTGAAAAGGTTATGAACAACCTCCCTCTCCCCTTGAGGGAGAGGGCAGGGGTGAGGGGTCGATGACTCTATCCGGCTCACTCTTCACGCCGCGCGATCACGGCGCATCTGCGCGTTCACCGAGGCCAGAGTGCCCGGTGCGGGCGGCTCGGTGAGGCGCGCGACGGGCACCGCGCGGCGCACCATCTCGTGCATCTGCCGGAGCGCCACCTCCTTCTCGGAGAAGATGCCGAAGGAATAGCTGCGCGAGGCGAGGCCCTGCTGCACCGAGGCGATCAGCACCTCGTCCTCGCGCTGAACCTCGCGGTTGATGCGGGAGTTGAGATAGCGCGCGAGATCGAGCCGGCGATCCCCAGGCAAGCCCCAGCAGCGGGCGCGCAGGCGCACCTTGCCGGGACCCAGCGGCAGCGCCTCGAAGCTGGTGATGCGGTCGGGATAGAAATCCAGCGCCATATTCGGCAGCAGCGTGTAATAGCACCAGGCCCGCTGCCGCTCCGGCGAGAGATGCGCGGGCCGCGGCACCCAGCGCTGGTACATGCGCTCGCTCCAGTTCTCTGAGGGCTTGTCGCGCAGGATGCCCATCTGGCGCGAGACGTCGGTCGGCTGCGCCTCCGCCGTGTAGGAGGGGCCGAACAGGCGCTGCAGACCCGGATGCCCGGTCGGCACGTGATAGCCTTCCAGGTAATTGTCCATCAGGTTCTTCCAGTCGACCTCGAGATCGCAATGCCAGCCGGTGCCGATGAAGTGCATCTCGGCGGTGCGATAGCTTTCCATTTCTGCGCGATAGGGACGGAAGCGCTCGGCGACGCTGGCACCGCCGGGTTTGAAGCGGATGAAGATGAAACCGAGGAAATCCTCGACCTCCAGCGGCTTCAGGCCGAACTCGGCCTTGTCGATCGCCGGGAAGGTCTTCTCCGCGGCGATCGCCTTCAGCGCGCCGTCGAAATCGTAGCTCCAGCCGTGATAGGGGCAGCGGATCGCATGGCCGCAATGGCCGCGCTCTTCGGAAACCAGCGCGTGGGCGCGATGCCGGCAGGTGTTGAAGAAGCCGTTGAGCCTGCCATCCTCGGCGAGTACGACCAGGCCGCGCTCGCCGAAGGCCTCGACCGAGATGAAATCGCCGGGCGCCTTCAGGTCGTTGCGATGCCCGGCCAGCACCCAACTCGACATCAGCAGATGCTCGCGCTCCAGCGCGAAGAACTCGGCATTGCTGTAGCACCAGCCGGGCAGTGTCTCGTCGCGGGAATTGCGCATGATGTGTCTCCTCAGGCGGCGGAGGACGATGCTTCGGAAGCGTCGGCGGCGAATTGGCTCGGGAACAGGCCGTGGAGGAAGGCGCGCATCACCCGGCGCGCCGTCTCGCGATCGGTCTCCTTGGGATTGATCAGCATGTCGAGCCAGAGCCCGTCGCTCATGGCGCTGAAGCCCTTGGCGAGGAGGGCGGGGTCGCGTTCGGCAGCATTGGTCTCGGCGATCACCTGCCGGAAGAGATCGGTCGCGACTGCCTGGAACGCGCTGTTGAGCCCCTGGCAGAGCGTCATGAAATCCGGCCGCCAGCGCGTCTCGCCCCAGAAGGCGTACCACACGGTGACCGTCTTCCGGTTCGCCACCAGCCGCCCGAAATCGCCTTCCAGCATGGCGATGAGTTTATCGGCCACGCGAGGGCCGGCGGCGGCCACGTTGGCGCGCCAATAGCGGCCGTATTCGCCGACCATGTGCTCGAGCGTGGCGGCGAGGAGGGCGTCCTTGCTCTTGAAGTAGAAGTTGACGATCCCGGTCGAAAGCCTTGCGGCTTCGGCAACCTGGGCCAGGGTCAGATCGGAAAAGCCGGCCCGGGCGATGACGTCGATCGTCGCCTCGATGAGCTGGACCCGCCGGGTTTCCTTGATTGCGTCCCTTGCCATAGCGCGACCGTTAGCCTCTGGGATTGCTCGCACTTTGTAGCATTCATTGAATGATTGTTCAATCAAAATGACACTTGTTATACGATTGTAAAACAAGACTGGCGGGGCGGCGCGGACATCGGTAGAGTGCTGCCATCAGCGAGAGAGGGCAGACAGGCGGAGTTTTCAGATGTCCTTCGATTTCCAGCCGAGCGACGAGCAGCGGATGCTGGTCGAGACGGTGCGCGGCTTCATCGAGACCGAGCTCTATCCCCATGAGCGCACGGTCGACAAACTCGGCCATGTGCCGCCGGAGCTGGGCAAGGAGATCAAGGAGAAGGCGAAGGCGCTGGGTCTCTATTCCGCCAACATGCCGGAATCGGTCGGCGGCGGCGGGCTCGACGTCATGTCGCAGATGCTGTTCGAGCGCGAGCTCGGCAAGGTCAACTGGGCGGTGCAGAAATTCGTCGGCCG
>DASZYM010000040.1:0-13857 GCA_035545355.1 Dongiaceae bacterium | reverse complement strand
GCCGCGGGATGGGAGCGCGACGGTCGAACGACCGGCACGCTGTCCGGGCTGCTGCCGTCGATCGTGCTGCACGGCGCGGTGCTGGCGCTGCTGATCGCCGGGCTGCGGGGCGGATGGAGCGGCCGGCCGGACGAGACGGCGCCGCAGGCCGCCATGGTCTCGCTGGTGCCGGTAGTGCCGGGAGCCCATCCGAAGATCGAGCCGGATCCCACGCCTCTGCCGCGCTGGGGCCTGCGCAGCGCGGCGCCGGAGCCGGCGCAGCCTGCCGAGACGCCCGATCCGTTGCTGGAGCAAACGCCGCTGCCGGAGATCTCGTCCGAGATGGCGAGCCTGCCGCTGGCGGTCTTCGCGACGACGAAGCCCGAGGCGGCGCCGATCCCTCCGCCTGACGAAGATGCGGTCGCAATCGAACCGGCGAAGCGCATCCCGCCGCCGGCCAGCGTGAAGCTGCGCAAAGCACTCACCGCACCAAAGCCGGCGGCACCGAAGCCGGCGGCGAAGACGCAACCGAAACCGATCGCCAAGCCGGTGTCGGCGAATTCCCCGGCGAAGCCGGCGGCCAAGCCGATCGAGACGGCCGGTCCGGTCGGGGATCCCAAAGCCGAGCCGCAATCCGCACCCACCGCCGCATCGAGCGTCGCGGCCGCGCCGAATCCCGGCCCGAGCCCATCCAGCGCCCCGTCCTCTCTTTCCGATGCGCCGGTGCTGGTCACCAACCCGAACTATGCCGGCGCCTGCGCGATCCGGTATCCCGAGCGGGCGCGGCGGCGGAACCAGGAAGGCACCGTGCTGATCCATGCGCTGATCGGCACCGACGGCAAGCCGATCGAAGTCACCGTCGCGTCGAGCTCCGGGCACAGCCTGCTGGACGAGGCGGCGCGCGATGCGATCGCGCAATGCGCCTTCGTGCCGCAACGGATCGGCGGTCGCGCCGTCAAGGCGATCGTCGAGATTCCCATTCCCTTCAAACTGATCTGACCCGAAGACAGAGGTGGACCCATGAGCCAAGCTTCCGATCTCGCCGCGCGCTGGAACGCATTGAAGGAGAGCAAGCCCGGCATCCGCGCCCGCGATGCCGCGGAAGCGCTGGGCGTCAGCGAGGCCGAGCTGGTCGCGAGCCGCAGCGACATCGCCGCGCGGCTGCGCCCCGACTGGAAGGCCTTGTTCGAGCGCCTGCCCGCGCTCGGCAAGGTGATGGCGCTGACCCGCAACGAGAACTGCGTGCACGAGCGGCGCGGGACCTATTCCGCCGCCAGCTTCGAGGGCCATGTCGGCCTGGTGCTCGGCCCGGATATCGACCTGCGGATCTTCCTCGCGCATTGGCGCTTCGGCTTCGCCGTCGCGGAAGAGACCGCGCGCGGCCCGATGCGCAGCCTGCAGGCCTTCGATGCGAGCGGTACCGCCGTGCATAAGATCTATGCCGGAGACGAAACCGATCTTGCGGCGTGGAGCGCGCTGGTCGAGGCATTGCGCGATCCCGAGCCGGCGCCGGTCGCCGTCAAGCCGGCGGCGGCGGCGAAAGCGCCGCTCCGCGACCATGAGATCGACGCGCTGTCGCTGCTGACCGACTGGCAGAACATGAAGGACACGCATGCCTTCTTCGGCCTGCTGCGCAAGCACAAGGCGACGCCGACCCAGGCCTTTCGCCTGGCCGAGGGGCGGTTCGCCGCGCGGCTCGGCACCCAAGCGGTGCGCGAGCTGCTGCAGGCGGCGTCGCATCTCGACGTGCCGATCATGGTCTTCGTCGGCAATCCGGGCCTGATCCAGATCCATACCGGACCGGTCAAGCGCATCCATGCGATGGGCGAATGGCTGAACGTGCTGGATCCCGACTTCAACCTGCATCTGCGCGAGGATCGCCTGGCCGAGGTCTGGCAGGTCGAGAAGCCGACTGAGGACGGCGTCATCACCTCGATCGAGGCGTTCGATGCGGAAGGCGAGCGCATCGCCACCTTCTTCGGCAAGCGCAAGCCCGGCGAGCCCGAGCTGCAATCCTGGCGGGCGCTGGCCCATGCCCTCGGCGGCGCGCCGAAGGCGGCGTGATGAACCGGCGGCAGTTCCTCGGCGCCGGCGGCGCGATCGCGCTGCTGGGCGCCGCCCCTCGCCCGCTCCGGGCCGCGGTGCCGGCGCGCATCGTCGCCGCCGGCGGCGCCATGACCGAGATCGTCTTCGCGCTCGGCGAGGGCAAGCGCCTGGTCGCGGTCGATACGACCAGCCTCTATCCCTGGAAGGCGGTCGAGCCGCTGCCGAAGATCGGCTATCTGCGGCAGCTCGCGGCGGAAGGCATCCTCTCGATGCATCCCGACCTGATCCTCGCCGATGTCGATGCCGGGCCGCAGGACGTGCTCGACCAGCTCGGGCATATGGGCGCGAGGCTCGCGCATTTCACCGCCGAGCACACGGCGGAATCCGTCGCGCCGAAGATCGGCTTCGTCGGCGCCGCGATCGACCGCAAGGCGGAGGCCGAAGCGCTGGCGACGGTCTTCAAGGCCGACTTGGCCCGGATCGATGCCGAAGTCGCGAAGATCGCCACGCATCCGAGCGCGGTCTTCCTGATCGGGGTCGGCACGACCGGCCTGCGCGGTGCCGGCACGGGCACCGCCGCCGCCGACATGATCGCGCGCGCCGGCGCCAGCAACGCCTTCGGCGATGTCGGCGGCTACAAGCCGGCCTCGGTCGAGGCGATGCTGGCCGCCAATCCCGATTTCATCATCATGATGCAGCAGACGGTCGAGGAGATCGGCGGCATCGAGACCGTCGCGACACTGCCGGTGCTCGCCGGTCTCGATGCGGCGAAGGCGAAGCGGATCATCGCGATGGACGGCAACTACCTGCTCTCCTTCGGCCCGCGCACCGCCCATGCGGCGCGGGATCTCGCGGTGGCGCTGCATCCGGAGGCCGAGATCCCCGCCCTGCCGCCGCGGGCCTGGACCGCCTAGCCGCGTGACCGACACGGCCTTGACCATGGAGCGCCCGGGCGAGCGGCGGGCGGCGCTGCTGCTGCCCCTGCTCGCCTTCGGCTGCGCGGCGGCCTTCGTGCTGTCGGTCGCGATCGGGCCGGTGGGATTGAGCCTCGGCGAGATCGTCGCGGCGATCGCCGGCACGGGCCACGACGAGACGGCGCGCAACATCGTGCTCGACCTCCGGATCCCGCGCAGCCTGATGGCGCTGGCGGTCGGCGCCGGGCTCGGCGCCGGCGGTGCGGCCATGCAGGGACTGTTCCGCAATCCGCTGGCCGATCCGACATTGATCGGCGTCTCCGGCGGGGCGGCACTCTTCGCCGCAAGCTTCATCGTCTTCGGCGGCGCCGTGCATTTCATTCCCGAAGCCCTGCGCTTCTACGGCATGCCCGGGGCCGCTTTCATCGGCGCGGTCACCGTCGTGCTGCTGATCAAGCGGCTTTCGCAGCGGGAAGGCCGGACCGAGGTCGCGACCATGCTGCTGGCCGGGATCGCGGTCAATGCGGTGGTGATGGCGGGGATCGGCCTGCTCACCTTCGTCGCGACCGATGCGCAGCTTCGCACCATCACCTTCTGGAATCTCGGCAGTCTCGGCGGCAGCGGCTGGCGCTCGGCGCTGGTCGTGGCGCCGATCACCGCGGCGATGCTGGCCTTGTGCCTCGTCTCGGCCCGGGCGCTCGATGCGATGATGCTGGGCGAGCGCGAGGCGCATACGCTCGGCTTCGACGTCGAGACGGCCAAGCGCCTGCTGGTCATCGCGGTCGCCGGCGGCGTCGGCGCCGCCACCGCCTTCACCGGCATGATCGTGTTCGTGGGCATCGTCGCGCCGCATATGGTGCGGATCGCGATCGGACCGTCGCATCGGCGGCTGGTGATCGGCGCGGCTTTGCTCGGCGCGCTGCTGATCCTGCTGGCCGATGTGCTCTGCCGCATCGTCATCGCCCCGGCGGAGCTGCCGATCGGCGTCGTCACCAGCCTGATCGGCGCACCCTTCTTCCTCGGCCTGCTGCTGAAGGGCCGGCGCGAGGGATCGGTGCTGCTGTGATCGTCGCGACAGGCGTCCATCGCCGCCAGGGCGGTCTTGCCGGGATATCGCTGACGATTTCGGCGGGGGTCATGACGGCGATCATCGGGCCGAACGGCGCGGGGAAGTCGACTCTGCTCGACCTCATCGCCGGCCGGACCCGGCTGGATCGCGGCGAGATCGCGTTCGGCGGGGTTGCGATTGCGGACTGGTCGCCGCTCGATCTCGCGCGCCGCCGTGCCTTCCTGCCGCAGAACCCGGAAGTCGCCTTCCAGGTGCGGGTGCGCGATCTGGTGGCGCTCGGCCGCTCGCCCTATCACGGGACGGCCGGCGCCCTCGTCGATGCGCCGGCGATCGAGACCGCGCTCAAGATGACCGATGCCTGGCATCTGCGCGACCGGCTCTATCACCGGATCTCCGGCGGCGAGCGCCAGCGGGTGCAGCTCGCCCGGGTGATCGCGCAGCTCTGGCGCCCGCCCCAGGCCGAGGGACCGGCGCGCTGCCTCATGCTGGACGAGCCGACCGCCAGTCTCGATCCGGGCCACCGGCTCGCGGTGATGCGGTTGCTGCGTGGGCTGGTCGAGGACGGGATCGGGGTGGTGATCGCGCTGCACGACCTCAACGACGCGGCGCGTTTCGCCGATGCGGTCGTGCTCATGGAGCGCGGTTGCATCATCGGTCGGGGGGCGCCGCAGAGCGTGCTGCAGGCCGAGACTCTCTCGGCCGCCTACGGCGCGGAGGCGGAGCTGCTGCGCGCCGGCGACGGACGGACGACGATCGTGTTCCGGTAGGTCCCCTCCCACCGAGATCGCAAGGCTATCGCATATGCATCAAAGCTCGGGATTCTTCCTCTCCCCCTTGTGGGAGAGGTTGCGCAGGCTTAGCGAGCGCGAGCGAGCTTAGCCGCAGCTGGTGAGGGGATCGCGCCAAAGGCGCGCAGCGCGCATGCGCGCTGTTACGCTCTTCGAGCGTGCGCACCTCGGTGTGCGCAACCCCTCATCCAACTCCGGCTAGGCTCGGCTTTGCCTCGCCAAGCCTGCGTATCCTTCTCCCACAAGGGGAGAAGGGACCGTCTTCTCCGAGATCGGGGGGATTATGGAGAGGGTAAGAAAACAAGCCAGCACCTCAATCGTCGCTCCTGAGGCGGTGGACGTCGTGGGTGGTGACGCCGCTTTCGCCGGTCGGGCGTTCCAGGAATTCGGGATAGTCCAGGGTCTTGCGGATGTCGTCGAGGCCGGCTTCACAATGCTCGCGCATGGTCAGGCGGCTGAATTCGTAGTCCTTGTGATAGGCCTCGAAGGCCTTGTCGCGGTAGATCAGGTGGATGACGTTGTGCACCTTGCTGCAGGACATCTCGCGCGCGGCGGCGATGTCCGGATCGTTGTCGAGGGATTCCGGCAGCTTCTGCAGCAGCGCGCGCAAGGTGCGGCGCAGCTTCTGGATCTCGAGGCTGACATCGGTCGCCTGGCGGGTGCGGCTGGAATACTGGATGTCCTTCTGCCGCTCGGCGACGTCGAACACGTTCTTCGGCAAGGGCCCGCGCGACGACCAGAGATCGACCTGGAAGGCGAGCGTGTCGCGGCGCGGCGGATGGGTCAGCACCTCGATCAGCGGCGTGTTGGAGATGAGCCCGCCGTCCCAATAATGCCGGCCCTCGATCTCGATTGCGGGGAATCCCGGCGGTAGCGCGCCGGAGGCCATGAAATGCTCCGGCTTCAAGACGCGATTGGCATTGTCGAAATAGGCGAAATTGCCGGTCTCGACATCGACCGCGCCGACCGAGACCCGCACTTCCTTCGCGTTGATGCGGTCGAAATCCGCGAGCCGCTCCAGGGTCTCCTTGAGCGGCGCGGTGTCGTAATAGCTGGTGGCCGCGGGGCCGCCGCCGCTCACCAGGAAGGGCGGCGGAAAGCGCGGCTTGTAGAAGCCCTGCTGGCCTTCGAGCAGCGCTCGCGTCGCGGCGAAGCCGTTGGCGGCCGCGCGCAGCATGCCGTTGCCGAGCGGCGGCATGAACCGGTCATCGACGGCGAGATCCGGGAACAGCGCCGAGTTGCAGATCGTCTCCCAGAACTCGGTCAGGCGTTCGAGCCGCTTCTCCGGCGGATTGCCAGCGAGGATCGCGCAATTCAGCGCGCCGATCGAGATGCCGCAGAACCAGTTCGGCATGATCCCGGCGTCATGCAGGCCCTGATAGACGCCGGCCTGGTAGGAGCCCAGCGCTCCGCCGCCCTGGAGAACGAGGGCGACGGTTTCGTATGGGGGAAGTTCGATGCGGTCCGTCATGCGATCCCTGCCCTCACCCTAACCCTCTCCCCGTTGGGGAGAGGGAGAAGAGCGGCGTGCGCTGGTCCCGCTGCAGAGCGGTGTTCCCTCTCGCCAACGCCGTCGTGCCGGGCATCACTCACTGCATGAACCAGCCGTGGCTGACGACGAAGGACTGGCCGGTCAGCGCCGCCGAGGGATAGGCGGCCAGGAACAGAGCGAGCTGCGCCACGTCATCGACCGTGGTGAACACGCCGTCCACCGTCTCCTTCAGCATCACGTTCTTGATCACCTGGTCCTCGGTGATGCCGAGCTCCTTGGCCTGTTCCGGGATCTGCTTATCGACCAGCGGCGTGCGCACGAAGCCGGGGCAGATCACATGCGAGCGCACATTATACTCCGCGCCCTCCTTGGCGACCACGCGGGCGAGGCCGAGCAGGCCGTGCTTGGCGGCGACATAGGGCGCCTTCAGCTTCGAGGCTTCGTGGGAATGCACCGAGCCCATATAGATGATCGTGCCGCCACGCTTGTCCTTGTACATGTGCTTCATCGCGGCCTTGGTGATCAGGAAGCCGCCGTCGAGATGGATCGCCAGCATCTTCTTCCACTCGGCGAAGGGGAATTCATGCACCGGCTTCACGATCTGGATGCCGGCATTGGAAATCACGACGTCGATCGTGCCGAAGGTCGAAGCGGCGAGATCGGTCCCCTGCTCCACCGCCTTCTCGTCGGAGACATCCATGGCGATGCCGATCGCCTGGCCGCCTTTGGCCTTGATCTCGGCCGCGGCCGCGTCGGCGCCGGCCTGGTTCAAATCGGCGATCGCGATCTTCGCGCCCTCGGCCGCATAGACCATGGCGATTTCCTTGCCGATGCCGCTGGCGGCGCCGGTGATCAGCGCAACCTTGTCCTTCAGGCGCATTACCTTCCTCCATTGCGGGATTTGCTGCAGTGCAAAAACTAGTGTGAAGCGGAAAGGGATTCAACAGATCAGATGGTTACATCCTGTAACCGGCGCGTCCTGAAAACGGCCATTTTCGCGGCTTTCAGAGCCCACGGCTGCCCTGGCCAGCCACCCCCGGTCTGGGCTAGTCTCCGCGCGCCGGGGGCGGCCGGATCCACAGGACGGAAATGCCTTACCGGCTCAGTTTGGCAATCCCGGGTTATTTTTATGAAGTATTTGGAAGACTGGCTGACCGAGCGGAAGGTCGATGAGGTCGAGTGCCTGGTCCCCGACATCAACGGCATCCCGCGCGGCAAGATCCTGCCCGCATCCAAGTTCATCAAGAGTTCCAAGGGCGAGAGCCTGCGCCTGCCCTCGAGCGTGTTCCTGCAGACCGTGACCGGCGAGTACCCGGATGTCGATGACGACAATATCGGCTCCTACGAGGATCCGGACGTCTACCTGACGCCCGATGCCGACACGGTGCGGATCGTGCCCTGGTACACCGACCCGACCGCCCAGGTGATCCATGACGCCGTCGATGGCGAGGACAAGCCGGTCGAGCATGCCGCGCGCTATGTGCTGAAGCGCGTGCTGACGCTCTACGAGGAGAAGGGCTGGAAGCCGGTGGTGGCGCCGGAGCTGGAATTCTACCTGGTGCAGCCCAATACCGATCCCGATCTGCCGCTGCTGCCCCCGGTCGGCAAGTCCGGCCGGCCGGAGACCGGCAGCCAGGCCTATGGCATCGACGCGGTCAACGAATTCGATCCGATCTTCGAGGATGTCTACGATTACTGCGAGGTCTCGGAGATCGACGTCGATACGCTGGTCCATGAATCCGGATCGGCGCAGATGGAGATCAACTTCAACCACGGCAATCCGCTGGAGCTGGCCGACCAGGCTTTCCTGTTCAAGCGCACGGTCCGGCATGCGGCGCTGAAGCACAATGTCTATGCGACCTTCATGGCGAAGCCGCTCGCCAACCAGCCGGGCAGCTCGATGCATATCCACCAATCGGTGGTGGACAAGCGCACCGGGCGCAATCTCTTCGCCGATAGCAAGGGCCGCGACACGACGTTGTTCCGCTCCTACGTCGCCGGCCTGCAGCGCTACCTGCCGCAGGTGATCCCGATGCTGGCGCCGAACATCAACTCCTACCGCCGGCTGCAGCCGCAATTCGACGCGCCGATCAACGTGCAATGGGGCATCGACAACCGCTCCTGCGGCTTGCGCGTGCCGGTCTCCAATGCGTCCTCGCGGCGGATCGAGAACCGGTTGGCGGGCGCCGATGCCAATCCCTATCTCGCTATGGCGGCGTCGCTGATCTGCGGATATATCGGCATGACCGAGCGGTTGAAGCCTTCGAACCAGATCGAAGGCAGCGCCTATCGGATGGCGCATACCTTGCCGAAGACGGCGTATGAGGCGCTGTCGCGGTTCATGTCCTGCAAGCCGATCAAGGGATTGCTGGGTGAAAAGTTCATCAACGCGCTCTATATTGTGAAGACCGCGGAGCTGGCGGCCTATCAGAACGTCATCAGCTCCTGGGAACGCGAGCATTTGCTGCTGAACGTCTAAGGAGGTCGCCATGCTGAGCCTCAAGGACGAGCTCCTCATCCTCACGGCGCGGATCAACTTCAATCCGTGACGCTCTCCTTCCGCTGAAAACGCGGCGGCATCGGCCGCCGCGCGCATTCTTTTTCACGAAGGAGACATCTCATGTCCGCTCAACCCGCACGCAATTCGACCCGTGAATGGCAGGCGCTGGACCGCGCCCATGTCCATCCCTTCACCGACCATGCCGAGCTCCACAAGATCGGGCCGCGGGTCATCGCCCGGGCCGAAGGCACCCATCTCTGGGATTCCGACGGCCAACGCCTGCTCGACGCTTTCGCCGGGCTCTGGTGCGTCAATGTCGGCTATGGCCGCAAGAGCATCGCCGAGGCCGCCTATAAGCAGCTCCTCGAGCTCCCCTACTACAACACCTTCTTCAAGACCACGCATCCGCCGGTCGCGGAACTGTCGAAGCTGCTGATCGACATCACGCCCAAGCAGTTCACCCATGTCTTCTACGGCCAGTCGGGCTCGGATGCGAACGACACGATCGTCCGCATGGTGCGCAGCTACTGGAACCTGAAGAAGCAGCCGAAGAAGAAGACTATCATCAGCCGCACCAACGCCTATCACGGCTCGACCATGGTCGCGGCCTCGCTCGGCGGCATGAGCTACATGCATGCGCTCGCCGACCTGCCGCTGCCGGGCTTCGTGCATATCCGCCAGCCCTACTGGTACGGCGAAGGCGGCGACATGACCCCCGACGAGTTCGGCAAGGTCTGCGCCCAGGCGCTCGAGGACAAGATCGTCGAGCTCGGCGCGGAGAACGTCGCGGCCTTCATCGGCGAGCCGATCCAGGGTGCGGGCGGTGTCATCATCCCGCCCAAGACCTACTGGCCCGAGATCCAGAGGATCTGCCGGAAGCACGACATCCTGCTGATCGCCGACGAGGTGATCTGCGGCTTCGGCCGCACCGGCCACTGGTTCGCCTCGGACTATTACGGCATCGAGGCCGACTTCATGACCCTCGCCAAGGGCATCACCTCGGGCTACGTGCCCCTATCGGCGATCATGGTGGCGGAGCGCGTCGGCCAGGTGCTGAACGAGATGGGTGATTTCAGCCATGGCTTCACCTAGTCCGGCCATCCGGTCGCCTGCGCGGTGGCGCTGGAGAACATCCGCATCCTCAAGGACGAGAAGCTGGTCGAGCGCGTGCATGACGAGACCGGCCCCTATGTCGCCAAGAAGCTGCAGGAATTCCAAGACCATCCGCTGGTCGGCGAGGTGCGCAATCTCGGCCTGATGGGCGCCATCGAGCTGGTGAAGGACAAGAAGACGCGCAAGACCTTCGAGCCGGTGGGCGATACCGGCACGATCTGCCGCGATCACTGCTTCAAGCTGGGCCTGGTGATGCGGGCGACCCGCGACACGATGCTGATCTCGCCGCCCTTGAGCTGGACCAAGGCCGATGTCGATGAATGGGCCGGGCTCACCCGGAAGGCGCTCGACCTCACTGCCAAGGATGTGGGTCTGAAGGTCTAATACCAGACGTCATTGCTGGACTTGATCCGGCAATGACGTCTTGTCCTAGAGATCGAACAAGTCTGCCGGCGCCGTGCGCTTGCCCTTCTCCTTTGCGGGGCGGCGCACGGTCTCGACCGCGAGCGATCCCGCCGGCAGCGGCTGCAGGAGTTCGCCCTCCGGCTTCGAGAGATGGATCCAATGCGGCCAGTTCTCCGGCCGCAGCACCACGACCTGACGATCGTGATAGGGCTTCACATCCGGCCCGGGCTCCGTGGTCAGCATGGCGAAATGCGGCGGCGCTTCCGGTGCGACCTGCTTCCAGATCCCGGCGATCGCCATCATCGGCGCGTCCTTCAGGCTGAAGCGATGCTTGGTCTTCGGCGACTTGCTGCCGGTGAACTCGAAGAAGGCCGAGGCCGGAATGAGGCAGCGGTTTGACTCCGCGAACCTGCGGCCCTCGCTCCGCCAGTTGAAGACCGGGCCGCTGTTCGGCCGCATCGGCGGAAAGCCGAAGCGCATCTCGGCCAAGGCGACGCTGTTCCCCGCGGCGCGCATAACCGGCGCGGGATCGCTGATCCGGATGCCGGCCGATTGCGGCAGGTCGCGCTCGCTCTCATTGGCTGGAACGCCCCAGCCCAATGCCTGCATCATTTCACAGTAGAGCGCGTAGGTGATCTTCTGTTCGTATTCGTTGCACATGAGCAATCCACAGCACCAGTCGGCCAACGCATAGCAGGGTTGGGATTTCCCGGCGAGAGAACATCCTTTCCGATGTGCGTTTCCGGGAACTTTGGGCAAGACGAATTTATTAACAAGATGATTGCCGCATACGGCGTTATGGAAGCCCGATTGTCGAGACCGCCTGTTATGGACGCCGCATCCCGCATTCTGCTGGTCGAAGACGATCCCATCCTGCGGCTGGGCGCAGCCGCGGTGCTCGCGGATGCCGGCTACGAGGTGCTGGAAGCGGCGAACGCGGACGAGGCCATCGCCGTCCTGGAACGCGAGACGGGAATCCGGCTGATGATCAGCGATATCCAGATGCCCGGCTCGCTCGACGGTTTGAAACTGGCGCATGCCGTGCGGCGGCGCTGGCCGCCCGTCGCCGTGCTGCTGACCTCGGGCCGGCGCACACCCGAGCCCGAGGAGCTGCCGGAGCGCGTGCACTACCTGCCCAAGCCCTTCGCGGCGCCGGAGCTGCTGGCCGAGGTCGGGCAGCTCGCCGCCGCGCGGTAGCGATGGCCGCGAAGGACGCCGCCGCGGCCCGCGCGGATCGCCACCAAGCGACCAAGGCGCAGGCGAAGCTCGCCGCGAGCGCCGGGGCGCTGAAGCAAAGCGCCGACACCCAGACCGAAAGCGCGGATCGCAGGACCGTGCTTGCCGCAGATCGCACCGTGCTGGCGGCCGAGCGGACCTATGCCGCCTGGGTGCGCACCGGCCTGGCGGCGCTGGCTTCCGGCATCGGCGCGCGGGCGCTCCTGGAAGCGGTGCTCGATGCGCGCCTGATCCTGGCGACGGGAAGCTTGCTGATCGTGTTCAGCGCGTTCTGCTTCATCGCCGCGGTCTGGCGCGAGATGTGGCCGGGCGCGCCGCCGCCGGTGCCGGACACGCGGAAGATTCCCCCGGCCATCCTGATCGCGATCAACGGCTTTCTGGTCCTGGTCTCGCTGGCCACGCTGGTCGGCCTCTGGAGCGCGCAGCGCTGAGCTATTCGGCCGCGGTCTTCCTGGCCGCCGGTGCGGAGAGCGCCGACATCGCCGCCTGCATGAGGTCGATGCGCAGCGCGCCGGCCTCGCCGGAACTGGTCCAGGCCTCGACCGCGAGCTCGACGCCGGCATCGGTCAGCGCCGCGGCGTTCACCGTGGGCGCCGGCGACTTCTGGACACGCGGATCGTTTTCCAGGAACTCGCGCAGCCGCGCCGCCACCGCCGGCACGTCTTTCTCATAAGCGAGCGGGAAGCGCAGGGTCACGCGCCGCGTGCCATAGGCGGAATTGTTGGTTAGCGCCTGGCCCCAGACCTGGCCGTTGGGGATCAGCACCTGGACGTTGTCGCCGCTCGCCAGCTCGGTCATGAAGAGGTTGAGGTTCTTGACCGTGCCGCTCTTGCCGGCGACCTCGATGCTGTCGCCGATGCGGAACGGACGGAAGAGCAGCAGCATCACCCCCGCCGCCATGTTGGAGAGCGTGCCCTGCAGCGCCAGCCCGATCGCCAGCGAGGTGGCGCCGAGCACCGCGACCAGGCTGGTCGCCTGGATGCCGACCACCTGCAGCATCAGCACCAGCGTCACCGCCAGGACCGCATAGCGCACCAGGCTGGAGAGAAAGGCGGCGACGGTGACGTCCATATGCGACGACGCCATCAAGGCGCGGCGGCTCATCCGCTCGGCGACGCCGGCGACCCACCAGCCGACGATCGCGATGACGACCGCGCCGAGCACGTTGACGCCGTAGACCACGAACAAAGTGCCCAGGCGGTCGAAGTCGATGGCGGGAAGATGCAGCGAGTCCAACAGCCGTATCCCGATTTCCGTGAAATAGCCTCAGGTTAGAACCGCGCCCGACTTGCAGGGTTCCGGAACCCTCGACGGCAATCGGACCGGCCACTACCATGCGGGCACGCGAGAGTCGGGGGAAGGATGAGCACCAAGGCGGCGGCCGCAGATCTCAGGCTCGGACCGGGCGCCGCGCCGGTTTCGGCGCGGCCCGTGCTCGGCGCGCTGACCATGCTTTCGGGCCTCGCGATGCTGCCGGGCATGGATGCGATCGCCAAGCATCTCTCGGGGCATCTGCCGACCATCGAGGTGGTCTGGGCGCGGTTCCTGTTCTACGTCGTCGCCATCGCGCCGGTCGCGCTGTCGCGCTACGGCGCTGCCGCATTCCGCCCGGCGCGGCCGGGGCTGCAAATCATCCGCGGCCTGCTGTTCGCCGGATCGGCCTATTGCTTCTTCCTCGCGATCGCGCGGCTGCCGCTGGCCGACACGATGGCGGTGTTCTTCGTCTATCCGCTGGTCATCCTGCTGGCCTCGGCGGCGCTGCTCGGCGAGGCGATCGGGCGGCTGCGCTGGGTCATGGTGATGGCCGGGTTCGGCGGAGCGCTCCTCGTCATCTACGCATCGAAAGGCGAGGCTGCGGCGGCCACGCTGCCCAAGGTCGAGATCTATCTCGGCGACGCATTCGCCCTGCTCTCGGGCATCGGCTATGCGCTGGGCATGATGGTGACGCGGCGGCTGGCCGCCCATGACCCGGGCCTTGTCACCGGCGTCATCTCGGCGCTGACGGGCGTGGTGCTCTACAGCCTCGCCATGCCGTTCGCCTGGCAGGCGCCCTCCAGCGTCGATTGGCTGTGGATGGCGCTGATGGGCGGCGTGGCCGCGCTCGGGCACTTCCTGCTGATCACCGCACATCGCATGGCGACGGCGGCGCAGCTCGCGCCTTACGGCTACGCCGGGATCGTCTCGGCGATCTTCTTCGGGCTGGTCGTCTTCGGCGATTGGCCTCGGCCGATCGTCTGGCTGGGCATCGCGGTCATCGTGGCGTCGGGTATCGTCGTGACTTGGTCCAATGCAAAACTGGACACCGAAGGGAACTG
>DASZYM010000039.1:0-3704 GCA_035545355.1 Dongiaceae bacterium | reverse complement strand
TTTCAACGAATACAATCAGATGAAGAAGAGCGTCGGAATCGACGTCAAGCATCCCGAAGGGCTGCAACTGATCAAGCGCCTTGCCGCGGTCTGCGACATAGCCACCAGCAACTTTTCGACCGGCGTGATGGAGCGCCTCGGTCTCGGCGCCGAGACGCTGCGCGAGATCAACCCGGACATGATCGTCATGACGGTTTCCGGCTTCGGTCAGACCGGGATGTACAAAGACTATATCGCGTTTGGCCCAACGGTGGTCCCGCTGAGCGGCATTATCGCACTCTCAGAGAGTGGTGAACCGCTTTACACATCCTCTGCCTATGGCGATTCGAATGCAGGTGTGTACGGCGCCTATGGTGTCGTCGCCGCGCTGGCGGCGCGCAAGCTGCACGGCGGCGGCCAGACCGTCGATATCTCGCTCTGGGAAAGCACCGCGGCGAACAACATCGAGGGCTTCGTCAACGCGGCGATGGGCAACGATGCCTATCCCTATCTCGGCAACCGCGATCCCGTCTTCGCGCCGCACAACGCCTTCCCCTGTCATGGCGAGGACTGCTGGATCGCCATTGCCGTGACCGACGAGCGGCAGTGGCACGGGCTCTGCGCCGCGCTGGAACGGCCGGCGCTCGCCGACGATGCCCGCTTCAGGGACATGGCGCTGCGCAAGCAGAACGAGGCGGCGCTCGAGGCCGCCATCGCCGAATGGACCCGGGAGCTGGACCGGTTCGAGGCCACCCGGCGCCTGCAGCGCCACGGCGTCCCGTCGTTTCCGGTCTACAGCGCCGCCGACATGCTGCAGGACCCGCATCTCGAGCAGCGCGGCTTCTTCGCCGAACTGCCGCATCCGGAGGTGGGCGTGCGCCGCCACGCCGGGCGGCCCTGGAAGCTTCAGGCGCGCCCGACCGGGATCAGCGCCCCGGCGCCGCTGCTCGGCGAGCATACCGAAGAGGTCTTGCGGCGTCATCTCGGCCTGTCCGTTGCCGAGGTCGACGCCTTACGGAAAGCGGAGATCGTGTGGTGAGCTTTCGCCTGGGAGTCGATATCGGGGGTACCTTCACCGACCTGGCACTGTTCGACGAGCAGACCGGGAGCATGTCCATCCACAAGCTGCTGACGACGCCGAAGGAACCGGCGCGCGCCGTCCTGCAGGGCACCAAGGAGCTCCTGGAACTGGCCGGGGTGCCGATCGGCGCGGTCGGCGCGCTGATCCACGGCACGACCCTGGTCACCAATGCGGTGATCGAGCGCAAGGGCGGCCCTTGCGCGATGATCACCACGGCGGGCTTTCGCGACGTCCTCAACATCGGCGTCGAGAACCGCTACGACCAGTTCGACATGCGGCTGCGCTATCCCGAGCCGCTGGTGGGCCGCGCGCTGCAGTTCGAGGTGAGCGAGCGCATCGGGCCGGGCGGCGACATCCGCAAGCCGCTGGACGAGGCCGAGGTGCGCCGCGTCCTGCGGGCGGCCGTCGCCGGCGGCGCCGAGGCCTTGGCGGTCTGCCTGCTGCATTCCTACGTCGAGCCGCGCCACGAACGCCGCATCAAGGCGATCGCCGGGGCGGAGTTTCCGGAGCTCTACGTGTCGATTTCCTCCGATGTCCTGCCCTTCATGCGCGAGTTCGAGCGCTGGACCACGACGACCATGAACGCCTACGTGGCGCGCATGATGGACGCCTATATCGGCCGGCTGGAACAGGGCCTCGGCGACGCGCGCTTCGACGGCCGGTTCTATATCATGACCTCGAACGGCGGCACGGTGACGGCGGAGACGGCGCGGCAATATCCGGTGCGCCTGCTGGAGTCGGGGCCGGCCGCCGGGGCGCTGATGTCGAGCCACCTGAGCGGCGGCCTCGGCGCGCCGAACCTGCTTTCCTTCGACATGGGCGGGACCACGGCCAAGGGGGCGCTGATCGTGCGCGGCGAGCCGCAGAAGAAGTACGAGCTCGAAGTCGCCCACGTGCACGAGCACAAGCTCGGCAGCGGCTATACGGTGAAGATCCCGGTGATCGACATGGTCGAGATCGGCACCGGCGGGGGCAGCATCGCCGCGATCGACGAGCGCGGCATGATCAAGGTCGGGCCGCGCAGCGCCGGGGCCGATCCCGGGCCGGCCTGCTACGGCCGCGGCGGCACCGAGCCGACCATCACCGATGCCAACCTGCTGCTCGGCTTCCTCGATCCGGGCTTCTTCCTCGGCGGCCGCATGCCGCTCGACCGCGCGGCGGCCGAGCGGGCGGTGATGCAGCGCCTGGGCCGGCCGCTCGGCATCGACCTGTTGCGGGCGGCCTGGGGCATCCACCAGACCGCCAACGAGAGCATGGCCCAGGCGTTCCGGCTGCATGCGGCCGAGCGCGGCCACGACTACCGCAGCTTCGCCATGACCGCCTTCGGCGGCTCCGGGCCGGTGCATGCGGCGCGCATCGCCCGCATCCTGCGCATCCCGCGCGTGATCTTCCCGGTCGGCGCCGGGGTCATGTCGGCCTTCGGCCTGCTGGTCAGCCCGCTCTCCTTCGAGACCGTGCTGTCGCATCCCATGGCGCTGGACGGGATGACCGACGCCGCGCTCGATGCCGCCTTCGCCGAACCCATCGCCGAAGCGACCGCCTTTCTCGACCGCGCCGGCGTGCCGCGCGGCGACATGCGCATCCGACGCCGCCTCGACATGCGCTATCGCGGACAGGGCCATGAAATCGAGGTCGTACTGCCCGATACGAAGGATCGGCAGGCGGGCATCGCCGATCTGCCGGCCTTGTTCGGCCAGGAGTACGAGCGCATCTTCTCCACCAGCTTCCTGCGCGAGCCGCTCGAGATCGTCAATCTCAAGGTCGAGGCCCTGGGTCCGCCGCCGGCGATGCATGCCGGCTACCGGCTGGACAGGCCGGGCGGCAGCGAAGCCCTGAAGGGACGCCGGCAGGTTTATCGGCCGGAGCGGGGCGATATGGAGGCTTGGCCGGTCTACGATCGGGCGGCGCTGCGGCCGGGCCGGGTGATCGAGGGGCCGGCGCTCATCGAGGAACAGGAATCGACCTGCGTCATCAACGCCGGCGACCGCGTCACCGTCGATGCGAATCTGAACCTGATTGCCGACATCGCCGTAGGTGAAAGGAATTGATGGCCATGACCACCTTCGATCCCGTCACGCTGGGCATCATGTGGGATCGTCTGGCCGCGATCACCAACGAAATGACGATGGCGCTGACCCGGACGTCGTTCTCGACCATCGTTCGCGAATCCTATGACCTGTCCGTCGTGCTTTTTGACGCCAAGGCCAGAGCTCTGGCGCAAGGCCGGCTCAGCGCGCCCGGCCACAGCGGCACGGCCGTGAACACCATCCGCTATGTCATCGACAGCTTCCCGGTCGCGGAGATGAAGCCGGGCGATCTGTTCATCACCAACGATCCCTGGCACGGCACCGGCCATGTCTACGACATGAACTTCGTGCGGCCGATCTTCCGCGCCGGCAGGATGGTCGGCTTCACCTTCAGCGATTCGCACATGCCCGACATGGGCGGGCTCGGCTTTTCGGCGACGGTGGCGGACAAATTCGCCGAGGGGCTGCATCTGCCCGCGCTTCGCCTGATCCGCGAGGGCAGGATCGATCCCGGCATTCTCGCCGTCATCCGCAGCAACGTTCGTGTCTCCGAGCAGGTCATCGGCGACATGATGGCGAACGTCACCTGCAACGAGCTGGGCGAACGCCTGGTGCTG
>DASZYM010000038.1:0-27102 GCA_035545355.1 Dongiaceae bacterium | reverse complement strand
GATGCCAAGACCACGCTCGACACCGATCGGCTCAAGGCGGCGATTGCCAAGGCCGAAGCGGATTTCGGCGCCGACATGGCCTCGGCCGACCAGGCCAAGGCTGCGGAAGATGCGCTGTCGGCCACCGATCCGCGCGACACGACGGCGATCCGAGCGCTCATCAACCAGGTCGGCAACACGTCGAACCTGATCCTCGATCCGGATCTCGACAGCTACTACGTGATGGACCTCGTCCTGCTGAAGCTCCCGGAGCTCCTGGATTCGGTGCACAAGACCGCGGAATATGCGAACGGCAAGGCCGGCGCCGATAAGATCGAGATGAAGGATATGGCGCAGTTCCTGCAGCTCGTCGGCAGCCTGCAGTTCACGCTGGACGGCGCCAAGAGCTCGCTCGTTTCGTCCTATGACGGCAACAAATCCGGCAATGCGCCGCGCGACCTCAAGGAGCGCATCGATGCGCCGGCGCAGGCGATGTTCGCGGCGATCGGCAAGCTGATCGACGATTTCAACGCATCGAGCCTGGCCGGTGGCGCGACGCCGCTCAAGGCCGGCATCTTCGACGCCGACGAGGCCGCCGCGCGGCAGGCGACCGTGGCTTTCTCCGAACAGGCATCCCATGCGATGAACGTGCTGTTCGAGCGCCGGATCGCGATCTTCTGGATGCAGCGCTACGAATCCTTCGGGCTCGCCATCGTTCTTTCGCTGCTGGCCTTCGGCGTGGTGTTGGCGGCGATCCGCTGGACCGTGCTCCGTCCGATCGGCGGCCTGACCCGGGCGATGCGCAGGCTCGCCACCGACGACACCACGGTCGAAGTCGGCATGCAGGAACGCGGCGACGAATTGGGCGAGATGGCGCGCGCCGTCGGTCACTTCAAGATCGGCATCGTCGAGCGGCTGGACCTCGCGGCGAAGGCGAAGGAAGCGAGCGCCAGGCGCGAGGCGATCTTCAACGCCATGCGCGCGATCGCCCAAGGATTCGACGACGAGATCAAATACGCCTTGAGCGAGATGGTGGGCTGCACCGGAACGCTGAGACAGGCCTCGAACGTGATGGGCGAGGCCGCGACGACATCGGGCGACCGGTCGAACTCGGTGGTCGATCTGGCGAATGTCGCCGCCGGCAATGCGCAGTCGATCTCGGCCGCGGTCGAGGAATTGTCGGCCTCGATCGGCGAGATCGGACGCCAGGTGCAGGATGCCGCGGCCAGCGCCGAGGTTGCCGCACGGGACGGCTCCAAGGCGGCGGAGATCGTCGCCGGCCTGACCCGCACCGCCGACAGCGTCGCCGGCATTCTCAACATCATCCGCGACATCGCCGACAACACCAACCTGCTGGCGCTCAACGCCACGATCGAAGCAGCGCGGGCCGGGGAGGCGGGCAAGGGCTTCGCCGTGGTGGCCAACGAGGTGAAGTCGCTGGCCAATCGCAGTGCGCGGGCGACCGAAGAGATCCGCGCCCAGATCCAGGCGGTGCAGGAGATTTCCGGCTCGGCCGCCAGCTCGATCACGGACATCGTCGGCAAGCTCAACTCGATCCATGCCGCCACGACCGGCATCGCCGCCTCGGTCAGCCAGCAGGACGGCGCCACGCAGGAGATCGCCCGCAACGTGACCGAGGCCACCAAGCGGCAGCAGGAGATGGCGGCCCTCGCCATCGACGTGAAATCCGCCGCGGAGAGCACCGGCTCGGAATCCTCGACCGTCCTGAAGGTCGCCTCCGAGGTTTCGGTCAGCGCGGATTCGCTCAAGGCGCGGGTGGACCGGTTCCTGAGCGAGATGCTGGAAACCACCGAAGGGGATGCCCAGGCGGCCTGAGCCGGCGGCCGCAAACCCCGCAAAACCTTGACGATCCGGCGATAACCGCCTAAAACCCGCCCCCGACCGGCGACAGAAGCCGCGCCCCAGGGGTTCCCACGGGCGAGCCTGTCCCTAACCGATTGAGCTAAAAGGATTTCGTATCATGGCGCGTCGCTGCGGCATCACCGGCAAGGGCGTTCAGGTTGGCAACAATGTCAGCCACGCCAACAACAAGACCAAGCGCCGCTTCATGCCGAACCTGCAGACCACCCGTCTGCTCTCGGACGCGCTGGGCCAGCAGGTCCGCCTGCGCCTGACGGTCAACGCGATCCGCACGATCGAGCATAATGGCGGCCTCGACGCCTACCTGCTCGGCACCTCGGACCTCAAGCTGCCGACCGATGCCCGCCGCCTGAAGCGCCGCATCGAGAAGGCCGCCGCGGCCAAGGCGGCCTAAGCGCCGGCCGCGAAAGCGGCCACACTGCCTCTCCGGTCGCTTTAAATCCAACTCCCCTGCGCCGGGCGCAGGCCAGACGCCCGCCCTGCCGCGGTTGTGGCCGCCGCCGCCGCTCGCTAGATTCGGACCATCGGTTCCAGAATCCGCGCGTGAGAACCATGCAGCTCCCGGCCGACGCCCCGATCATCGGCGTACCCATGTGCGTCAAGCACCTGGACAACCACAACTTCCATACCGTGGGCGAGAAATACCTCACCGCCATCATCGAGGCGGCGGGGGCCTATCCCCTGTCCTTCCCGGCTCTGGGCGAGGCGATCGCGCCCGCGGCGCTGCTCGACCATCTCGACGCGGTGCTGTTCACCGGCAGCCCGTCCAACGTCGCCGTGCACCATTACGGCGGCGCGCCCGACCGGCCCGACAGCCCGCAGGACCCCGGCCGCGACGCGATCACCCTGCCGCTCATCCGTGAGGCGATCGCGCGCAACGTGCCGATCCTGTGCATCTGCCGCGGCTTCCAGGAGTTGAATGTCGCGCTGGGCGGCACGCTCCACACCGTGATCCACGCGCAGCCGGGTTATGCCGATCATCGCGGCAAGACGAATGTGCCGTTCGACGAGATGTACGGTCCCGCGCACCGCATCGACTTCACGCCCGACGGCGAGTTCGCGCGACTGCTCGGCAAGACCTCGACCATCGTCAACAGCCTGCACTGGCAGGGACTGAATCGCGTCGCCGACCGCCTGATCGTCGAGGGCCGCGCGCCCGACGGCGTGGTCGAAGCGGTCCGCGTGAGAGACGCGGGCTTCGCGCTCGGTGCGCAATGGCATCCGGAATTTCGCGTCACCGAGAATCCGGATTCGATGCGGCTGTTCGAAGCCTTCGGCAAGGCGGCGCGCGCCCGCGCGGCTGCGCGAAAAGGCCGCACGCAAGCGGCGGCGTAGGCGACAACCGCCCCGAATCGACGCGCTCACCTTTGCGTGAAAGACTGAGAATCGCGTGGATTCAGGCGATTAGAGCCATGCGCCTGGACTCGTTCTGACATGCAAACATCCGGCCTCTGCGGACTTGTAATTGGGTGTATCAACCTCATCTATCAGAACACTAGCAGTGGCTGCAGCCGCAATGGCTGCAGTTACCGGAAGCGGTCTCCCCCACCGCAACCGGACTCCGACAACGGAGTGTAGAACGCCCGGTCCTCCCCTGGCCGGGCGTTCGCTTTTGGGGCATACGTGATCTCTCGCCCCAACATCATTTTCACCGATGCGCATCGTCACCTGGAACATCAACTCGCTGCGTCTGCGCATGGACCTGGTGCGCCGCTTCGTGCAGCAGGAACAGCCCGATGTGCTCTGCCTGCAGGAGATCAAGGTCGATGATCCCTTGTTCCCGATGGAGGACGTGAAGGGGCTCGGCTTCGATCACGTCATCCATCACGGCATGAAGGGCTATAACGGCGTCGCCATCCTCTCGAAGCTGCCGATGACGACGCGTGCGCCGGAGAACTGGTGCAAGAAGAACGATTCGCGTCACGGCGTCGTGCTGCTGCCGGGCGATGTCGAGCTGCACAATTTCTATGTCCCCGCCGGCGGCGACATCCCCGATCCCAAGCTCAACGTGAAATTCGCGCACAAGCTCCAGTTCCTCGACGAGATGCGCGACTGGTTCAAGGCCTGGCACAGGCCCAAGCACGCGATCATGGTCGGCGACCTCAACATCGCGCCGCTGGAGAACGACGTCTGGTCGCATAAGCAGCTCTTGAAGATCGTCAGCCACACGCCGGCCGAGGTGGAGAAGCTCAACGCGGTCCAGGAGGCCGGCGGCTGGGTCGATGGCGTCCGGCATTTCACGCCGGCAACCGAGAAGCTCTATTCGTGGTGGAGCTATCGCGCGCCGGACTGGACCAAGAATGACAAGGGCCGGCGCCTCGACCATGTCTGGGTTTCACCGGCGCTGAAGCCGCGCCTCGAGGCCGCGCGGATCCTGAAGGATGCGCGCGGCTGGACCCAGCCGAGCGACCACGTGCCCGTGATGGTCGATCTTTCCTGAATCCAATCCTGCCAAGGGCATAGCTGCCGCGATCGGCGGTAAAGCAAAATTAGGAACTAAAGCGCCAATCTGGGGGCATGGCCGATCGCGACCCAGCCCCGTCCGCAGCCGCCCCTTCGCCCAAGCCGTCGCCGGCGGGGCAGAACGGCCGTCGCCGCTTCTGGCGGCCGGCGGTGCTGCTGTTCGGCCTCGCGATCTCGACCGCAGTCGCCGGCGTCGTCCACAGCATGCTGGTCGACGAGCGTCAGGGGCAGGACGAGGAGACGCGCCAATCGCTCTCCGCGGGCCTGCAAGGCCATATCGACCAGAAGCTCGACTTCGTGCGGTTCCTGCGCGGGCTCTACGATTCCTCCGACTATGTCAGCGCCGACGAGTTCAAGCGCTTCGCCGAAATCGATCCCGCGGTGCACGACCGGCAGGAATGGTTCACCATCCTCTGGGCGCCGCGCCAGGTCGATCGCTTCCCTGTCACCTATGCCGAACCCCCGCGCGAAACCCTGGTTGGGATTGCCGATGCGGCCGCGGATCCCGCGGACGGCGCGGCGATGCGCCGGGCGGCGGCGAGCGGGCACATGGCGATCTCCGAGCCGCGGCTCTGGGCGGGCCACGGCGGCATGGAGATCAAGGTCTTCGTGCCGGTCTTCAAGGACGGCGATGCGTCGGGCGACCTGCTGGGTTTCCTGATCGCCAGCGTCGCGGTCGATGGGCTGTTCAACGACTTCCTGCAGAACGCCTTCACCGATCCGGATTTCTCGCTGCGGGTCTATGACGGGAAGACGCTGGTCTTCTCGCGCGGGCCGGACGACGCGCTCTACAGCACGACCGCACTCGCGGTCGGCGACCGGCATTGGCAGTTGCAGATCGGACCGTCGGGCCAGGCAATGACGGCGTCATTCTGGCTTCCGGCGCTGGTCTTCGTCACCGGCCTGGCGCTGACCGCGCTGCTCTATCTGCATCTGCTGCGCACCGACAGCGAATACCGGCGCATCTCGCGCGAGGTCGGCCTGGCCACTGCCGAGCTGGCCGGCGCCAATGCGCGGCTGGCGGAGCGCTCGGGCGCGCTGCAGCAGGTCGCCGACGATCTGCGCCGGACCTCGCAGGAGGCGCAGCTCGCCAACGCGGCCAAGACGGTCTTCCTCGCCAATATGAGCCATGAGCTCCGGACGCCGCTGAACGCGATCATCGGCTTCTCCGAGCTGATCGGTCACCGGACCTTGGGCGAGAACTCCACGCGCTATTTCGAATATGCCAAGGATATCGAGGCCAGCGGGCGCTACCTGCTGTCCATCATCGAGGACCTGCTCGACATGTCGCGGATCGAGCTGGGCCAGGTGCGGCTGGTCGAGGAACCTGTCAGCCTGGAGGACCTGGTCGCCGGGGTGACCAAGTTCGTCTCGCACCGCGCCCAGGAACGCGCGGTTGCGATCGAGCGGGAAGGCCTGGCCGCGCTGCCGCGGGTCCAGGCGGATCCCCGCAGCCTTCGTCAGGCGCTGATCAACCTGCTGATCAACGCCATCAAGTTCTCGCCGCCCAGCGCCACGATCGTGATCACCGGCGCGATGGAAGCCGGCGGCGGCATCGCGCTCGCGGTCCAGGATAGCGGCCCGGGGATCAAAGCCGAGGAGATGGCGAGCATCTTCGAGCCGTTCTGGCAGGGCGAGGCCTATCGCCGGAAGGCGCGGGACGGCGTCGGGCTCGGCCTCGCCATCACCAAGCGGCTGGTCGAGGCCCATGGTGGCACGATCGAGCTGATCAGCCGCGAAGGCCTGGGCGCACGGGCGGTGATCCATCTGCCGGCAGCGCGGGTGGTGCGCAGCAAGCCACAGCTCGCCGTGATCAGCGGCGGCGGAAGCGCGGCCTAGTCCAGGCGGCGCTACGCCCGCCAGACCACCGGAAACCAGTCTTCGCGCAGACGCTCGCCGTCCCGCTGGTCGATCCCTGGAAAGGGCGGCGAGGTGCGGCCGGGGCGCTGCAGGAAGGTCACATCGTCGCCGACGAAGCGGGCCGAGAAGGCGCGGCGGCGCGTGGCGCCGACATTGCCCGGCGCGCCGTGGACGCAGTGGAAGTCGAAGACGATGGCATCGCCCGGCTCCAGCACCGGCGCGAGGATCCGCGGGTCGCTCTCGGGGATCGGCGGCATGTCCATGAAGTCGTCTTCCGACGCGTAGAAGTTCTCGTTCGAGGCCCAGCGCTTCGGCCGCACCAGCTTGGGCCAGAGATGCGAGGTTCGGAGCGCCCGGAGCGTGTTGGCCTCGGTCACCGGATCGAGCGGGATCCAATAGCTCGCGGTCTGGCGGCCGGTGACGCAGTAATACGGCATGTCCTGATGCCAGGGCGTCGGCTTCGCGGTGCCCGGCTCCTTCACCAGGACGTGCTCGTGGAAGATCTGCACCTCGCCGGCGCCCATGATCCGGCCGGCGATCGCCGCGGCCGGCGAGTTCAGGATGAAGTCGCGGTATTCCGGGATGCGCGGCCAGTTGCAGTAATCCTCGAAGAAGCGTCCGCTTTCGCCCTCGCCCACATTCTCGATCGCATGCGCGCTCGGCTCCTTCAGGTTGCGCTCGAAGCCGGCGCGCAGGGTCTCCACCCAATCCTTGAAGGCGCCGCGCACGACGACCACGCCGTCGCGCGCATAATCGCCGCGGAGATCGTCGGAGATGGGGGTATCGAGCGGCATTCTATGCGGCCTCGTGCGTCACTGCTTCGCCGCGACGGCGTCGCGGAGCTGTTCGTTCATGTGCTCCAGGCGCTGCGCGAGGACGCGCATCACCTCCAGCGAGATCGAGGGGAAGTCGGCGACCATGCGATAGAACAGATCCTTGGTGATCTTCAAGGTCACCAGCGGCTCGGTCGCCTGGATGGTCGCGGTACGCGGCACGTCGCACAGGATGCCGATCTCGCCGACGAAGGCATCGCGGCCCACCTCCGCCACCTTCAGCGGCCCGTTCGGCGTATCGACCAGCACGTCGGCGGTCCCGGCGAGCACGATATAGGCGGCATCCGCCTGGTCGCCCTGGTGGAACAAGGCCTCGCCCGGCTGGTATTGCGCGCGCTCGGCGGCGAAGGCCAGCAGCTTCAGCTTTGCCGGCTCGACCTTGGCGAAAAGCGGCGTCCGCCGCAATGCGTCGACGTCTTCCTGAATGCCCATCCCGTCCTCGTCCCTGTCCTAAGGTTTATTCTGCGGCCGCCGCGACCGTCCCCGCGATCTCGCGGAACCGGCTGCCGTCACGGTCGAGTTCCCGCACCGCCCCTTGCTCGACGATGCGTCCGTCCTTCATCACCACGATCCGGTCGAACATCCGGGCCAAGGCGACGTTGTCGGTCACCAGCACCATGCCGCCGCCGGCCATCATGTTCTGCAGCCGCTCGGTCAGGCGCCGCTGGGTCTGATCATCGAACACCGCAAGCGCATTGTTCAAGACCAGCAGGCGCGGGTGCTTCATCAGGGCGCGGACCAGCGCGCCCTTCTGGCGCTGCGCCGCCGAGAGCCGCTTGCCGCCGGCGCCGACATTGTAATCGAGGCCGACCTCGATGATGCGCGGCCGGAGCTTCAGGTTATCGACCACCTCGGCGATGACGCGGCCGACCTTCTGCGCGGCCTGGGCCTGGCCGTAGACCAGGCGGCCGAACAGCATGTTGTCCTGCACCGAGGCCTGGGTGTTGTAGACCGTCGGATCGTAGAACTCGATCGAGGCCTTGAGGTCGGCGGGCAGATTGGCGGCAAAGGCGCGCCGCGCGTCCAGCAGCCGCCGCTCCATCGCCTCGTTGATCAGGTCCAGGCGATGGCGCGCCTCCATATAGGGGAAGGTCAGCGCGACCAGGCGACGGCGATCCTGCGGCGTCATCGCGCCGGTCTTGGGATTGCTTGACTTGCCGAGCCGCTGCGTCAGCTCCCGGTACATCGGCAGGTCGTCGAACGAGATGAAGCTGTATTGCTCGAAGAAGGGATGGCCGGGCGGCAGGTCGGCGAAGATTTCGACCATGGTCTCGGCGATCTTGTAGCCCATGGCGACCAGGCTGTCCTCGAGCCCGGTGGTGCGCAGCACCTCGTGCAGATAGGGATTGGCGGCGAGATCCTCGGCGGCGAAGGCCGGGCCGACCGCGGTGCCGAACATGACATTCTCGGCGACGGTCATGTTCTGGTTGTACTGCGCCGGATCGAAGGGATCGACCAGCGCGGCCATGCCCGGCGCCTGCAGCCGCCCGCGCAGGTCGGTGCGCGCCTCAAGGATCGCCGCCGCGAGCTCCTGGTCGCGCTTGGGCTTCAGGCGCCCGCGCAGGCCGAACTGATAGACGTCCTCGTCGAATTCCATGTCGCCCAGGAGGCCGATCAGCCGCGCGTCGAGCTCCTCCATATCCTTGAGGCCGGCGCTTTCGAGATCGACCCAATCGGCGCCCGGGTCGAGCATCGGATTGCCGGAGCGCAAGGTCTCGCGGACATGGCGCTCGAAATCGCGGAGCTTGTCGCCCTCGTAGCTCCCGGGGCGGATGGGGCGATGCTGCAAGGCGTAGAGCAGGTTGGCGCGCAGCGAGAGCGGGAACATGTAGCTCTCGTCGCCGACATAGCCGAAACGGCGCCCGGTGATCGCCTCCGGCAGGGTCTGCATCTCGCGGTCGCCATAGCGGAGCTGGCCCGAGGTCGGCGGCACCACGCGGCCGAGCAGCATGCCGAGATATTCCTTGCCGCTGGCGCCCGGGCCGATCACCGCCACATGCGCGTCGGCCGGCAGATCCAGCGTCACGTCCTCGATCATGCGGGCGCCGGATTCATCCGCCACCGCGACATGGTTGAGGGTGATGCCGCCATGCTCCAGGCTGGTATCGACATCGAGCGATTGCAGCTCGGCCGGGAGCATGCCGTCCGGCGAAAACTGCTCCATCACCTGATCGTACTTGATCTGCACGTCCTGGCGATTCTGATCCCAGTCGATGAGCTGCTTGATCGGATCGGGCAGGTCCTTGTAGGCGACGATGGCCGCCAGCAGAGAGCCGGTGTCGAACTTGCCATGCAGCGCGAGATAGCCGCCGATCAGATAGAAGAGGAAGGGCGTGGTGGCGGCCAGCATGTTGTTCAGATATTTGACGAAGAATTTGCGCTGATAGAGCTCGAAACGGATCAGGAAGATCTTCCCCAGTCGCTCGACGATATCCGCGCGTTCGAAATTCGATGTGTCGTTGGTGTGAATTTCTATCGTGCCGTCGACCGCCTCGGCGATCCGGCCGGCCAAAGCGCGCGCCGTCAACTGGCGCTGCCGTCCGAGCAGCCGGACCTTCACCCGGAGCTTCGGGATGACCACCATCTGCACCGCCAGCACGGCGAAGGTGACGCAACCGAGCGAGAAGCTCTGCAGGAAGATGAAGTAGAGCGCGGTCAGCGCCTGGCCGGCGAGCTGGGCCGGGGTGATGAAGGCGTCGCCGATGAAGCCGCCCAGGGGCTCCACCTCGTCCTTGATCATGGTCGCGACTTCCGCCTGCTTCACCTTGCGGAAATGGCTCAGAGGAAATTGCAGCACGCGATCGAATAATTCGAAACGCAAACGCCGCAGCATGCGTTCTCCAAGCCGGCCCTTGGAGGTGTTCACCCATTGCTTCATCCAGCCGTTGACGACGACGAAGAACAGGAAGGCGAAGCAGAGCGCGAACAGGTAGTTCTGCTGATCCAGCTCGATGCCGGGGAAGAGCGTGATCTCCGGGATGCCGTATTTCGGATAGGGCCCGACCGAGAAGTGCAGGAAAGGCAGCGTGTCGGCGTTCAGCTTCTTGAACGTGTCGCCGCGGATGCCGTCATTGACGACCCGCTTCGGCAGATCGAGGGAGATGAAATAGAACACCTGCAGCAGGACGACGATCACGAGGATATAGGCTTGATCGCGCCAGCTATGTCGCCAGATGTACTTGAAGAGATTGCGGTCCATGCCCTTACCTGTGCGCGGTTACCCGGCTCACGGATGTGTCCGCACCGTCGGACAATAGGGCCGGCCTCCGCCCGCCGCAAGCGACGGAGCCCGGTCCTGGATCTTCACCGGCTTTCCATAACCGAAAGTAATCAATCACTTAATTTGGATATTCTGCCATGAAACTTTGGCTATTGCCGCATCGATTGGCTGTGCAATACTCGCCGCGGCGCGGAACCCAGAACCGCGCCAACAGCCAGCGCGGCAGTCGGGGGATGGACGCGTGGACGCAATGAACAGCCCCAAGCGGGATGCCCGCGTTCTCATCTACAGTCACGATACTTTCGGTCTCGGCCATCTCCGCCGCTGCCGTACGATCGCCCATTCGCTGGTGGACCTGGAACGTGACCTTTCGGTCATTATTCTGACCGGGTCGCCGATCATCGGCAGCTTCAACTTCCGTGCCCGGGTGGATTTCGTGCGCATCCCCGGCGTCATCAAGCTGCGGAGCGGCGACTATACGCCGCTGTCCCTGCTGATCGACATCGAGGAGACCTTGGAGCTCCGCGCCTCGATTATCCAGCACACCGCGGATATCTTCGATCCCGACATCTTCATCGTGGACAAGGAGCCGCTGGGCCTGCGCGGCGAGGTCCATGACACGCTGGTCATGCTGAAGGAGCGCGGCACCAAGCTGGTCCTCGGCCTGCGCGACATCATGGACGAGCCCGCCGCCCTGGTCCCGGAATGGGAGCGCAAGAAGGTGGTGCCGGCCTTGCGCGATCTCTACGACCAGATCTGGGTCTACGGCCTGCCGCAGATCTGCGATCCGCTGGAAGGCATCGACCTGCCGAAATCGGTGCGGCGGAAGATGATCTATACCGGCTATCTGCACCGCACCCTGCCGCATGGCCCGGCCTCGGTCACGCCGCTTTCCAAGATCGACGCGCCCTATCTGCTGGTCACGACCGGGGGCGGTGGCGACGGCGAGGAGGTGATCGACTGGGTGCTGCGCGCCTATGAGAACGACCCGCATCAGCCCTATCCCGCCTTGCTGGTCCTGGGGCCTTTCATGCATTCCGACCGGCAATCGGAATTCATCCACCGCGCAAGCAAGCTCGACAATGTCGAGGTGATCACCTTCGATGCGCAGATGGAACATCTGATGGCCAAGGCCATCGGCGTGGTCGCCATGGGCGGCTACAACACGTTCTGCGAGATCCTGAGCTTCGACAAGCGGGCGCTGATCATCCCGCGCACCCGGCCGCGCATGGAGCAGTATCTGCGCGCGACCAGAGCCAAGGAGTTCGGCCTGGTCTCCATGCTGGAGGATGACGGCGAGCGCGACTGGCATCTGATGGCGACCGCCCTCCGGCAATTGCCGCAGCAGGCGCTGCCCAGCCAGGTGGTGGTTCCGGGATTGCTGGACGGCCTCGGCAACATCAACCGCCTGGTCGACCAGACCGTCGAGCAGGCGCCGCCACGGGCACCCCGGACGCGCCCCAGCCCCAGCGTTGCCCGCAGCACCGCGGTCTGATCCGAGGCGTTTCAATTTGAGCGCGCGAGTCTGGGGTTCCCCCACCCTATCCCCTCCCGAAGACGGGGGAGGAAAGTTCGTCTTTATCCTGAAGGGCTATCCGCGCCTTTCGGAAACCTTCATCGCGCAGGAGATCCGCGCGCTGGAGCAGCGCGGCATTCCGATCCGGATCGTGTCGCTGCGCCATCCGACCGACAAATACCGGCATCCGGTGCATCGCGAGATCGCGGCGCCGATCGACTACCTGCCGGAATATCTCTATCAGGAACCGCTGCGCGTGCTGCGCGGCTGGTGGTGCGCGCGGAAGATGCCAGGGTATCGCGCGGCCTTCCGGCAATGGCTTGCCGATCTCCGGCGCGACTTCACGCCCAATCGCGGACGCCGGTTCGGCCAAGCTTGCGTGCTGGCCGCGGAGCTCGGCAAGGGACGCGGCGGCATGCCGCTGCGCCTGCATGCGCATTTCCTGCACACGCCGGCGGCGGTCGCCTATTACACGCATCTGATGACCGGCTTGCCCTGGAGCTGCTCGGCCCATGCCAAGGACATCTGGCTGACCCCCGACTGGGAGAAGCGCGAGAAGCTCCGCTCGATGGACTGGCTGGTGACCTGCACCGCATCCGGTGCCGACGCGCTGCGCGCGCTGGATCCGCGGCCCGGGAAAGTGTCGCTGGTCTATCACGGGCTCGATTTCAGCCGCTTCCCCGAGCCGCCGGCGCGCACTATGCGCACGGCCGGGCCCTACACCTTGCTCTCGGTCGGACGGCTGGTGCCGAAGAAGGGCTTCGACGGATTGCTGCAGGCGCTGGCGCGCTTGCCGGCGGGGACCGACTGGCGCCTGCGCCATGTCGGCGGCGGACCGTTGAAGGACGAGCTCGCCGCGGAAGCGACGCGACTCGGCATCGCCGAGCGCATCGCATGGCTGGGCGCGCGGCCGCAGGAGGACGTACTGGCGGAATATCGCAGCGCCGATCTCTTCGTGCTCAACTGCCGCATCGCCGAGGACGGCGATCGCGACGGCCTGCCGAATGTTCTGATGGAGGCGCAGAGCCAGCGCCTGCCGGTGATCTCGACGGCGATGCCGGCGATCGCCGAGCTGGTGATCGACGGCGAGACCGGGCTCTTGACGCCGCCCGACGATCCCGCCCGCCTGGCCGAGGCGATCGCGCGGCTGCTGCAGGACCCTGCCCTCCGCGCGCGGGTCGCGGAGGCCGGGTTCCGGCGGGTCCGGCAGCTCTTCTCGGCGACGGCCGGGATCGACGATCTCGAAAGCCGGTTCCGCGCGGACTTGCCGAACGCACACGTGCTGGCCGCCCGCGCGGCTTTCGAGGCGGCGGATTCCGAGTAAGCTCGCGGGATGCGAGTCGCCTTCTACGCGCCCCTGAAAGCCCCCGACCATCCGGTCCCGTCGGGCGACCGGACCATCGCGCGCCTGCTGATCGCCGCACTGAAACGCGGCGGCGCGGAAGTCGAGATCGCCAGCCGTTTGCGATCGCGCCTTCCCGATGCCGACGAGGCCGCGCAGCGCGCCATGGCCGCCAAGGGCGAGGCCGCGGCGCGGCGGCTGATCGCCAAATACCGCGCACGCCCGAAGCGGGAACGGCCGCAGGCCTGGTTCTCCTATCACCTCTACTACAAGGCAGTGGACTGGATCGGGCCGAAGGTCGCCGAAGCGCTGGATATCCCCTATTGCCTGGCGGAAGCGAGCCATGCGCCCAAACGCGCCGACGGTCCCTATGCGTTCAGCCATGCGGCCTGCGAGAAGGCGATCAAGCGGGCCGATGCGATCTTCTGTCTCAATCCGGTCGATCGGCAATGCGTGGCGCCGCTGGTCGGCAAAAGGCGGCTGATCGATCTGCCGCCGTTTCTCGATATTGCCGCGCTCACGAAGGATATGCCGGCGCGGGACACGGCACGTCGCGAGCTGGCGCAGGCGGCGCGCGGCATCGATCCGGATCAGCCCTGGCTGGTCGCCGTCGGCATGATGCGCAAGGGCGACAAGCTCGCCTCCTATCGGCTGCTGGCCGAGGCACTGCAGCATCTCGACCGGCCGTGGCAGCTCGTCATCGCCGGTGACGGCGAGGCCAGGCCCGAGGTCGCCCGCGCAATGCGCGCGATTGCCGGCGGCGTCTTCATGCTGGGCGCATTGCCGCAAGCGAGGCTGCCGGCGATCTATGCGGCCTGCGATCTCTTCGTCTGGCCCGCCATCAACGAGGCATTCGGCATGGCCTTGCTGGAGGCGCAATGCTGCGGCCTTCCGGCGGTGGCGGGCGCCTGGGGCGGCGTGCCGTCGATCCTGGTCGATGGCAAGACCGGCTGGCTCTCCGCGCCCGGCGATGCCGTCGCCTTCAGCGCCGATATGGACTTCGCGCTCGATGCCGATCTCCGGGAGTTTGCCAAGGCGGCGCGAGAGAATGCGCTGAAGAAGCACGATATCGGCGCGGCGGCGCAGGTGCTGATGCGAGGCCTCGTCAGGGCCGCCGGCCGATGATTCCAGGTCCCACGGGCGTGCCGCTGGTGGCGATCCGCCACGCACCGACCGTGTGGAACGCGGAGCGGCGGCTGCAGGGCCGCACCGATGTCCCGCTCAGCCCCGAGGGCGAGGCGACGGCGCGGGCCTGGAAGCTCGATCCGGCATGGCAGGACTATCGCGTCATCGCGAGCCCGCTGGCGCGGGCGCAGACGACGGCACGGCTGCTGTTCCCCGGGCGCGCGATTGCGATCGATGCCCGGCTGATCGAGATGAGCTTCGGCGACTGGGAAGGAAAGTCGCTGGCCGAGCTGCGCGGCAAAGCCGGCAGCGATGCCGAGAGCCGCGAGCGCATGGGGCTCGATTTCCAGGCGCCGGGCGGTGAATCGCCGCGTCAGGTGCAGGCACGGATCGCCCCGCTGCTCGCCGAAATCACCGCGCCCACGATCATCGTCACCCATAAGGCGGTGTTGCGCGCGCTGCTCTCGCTGGCCACCGGCTGGGAGATGCTGGGCAAGCCCCCGGTGAAGCTGCGGCCGAGCACGGCCCATGTGTTCTCGGTGCGTGAGGGCGGCGCGCTGGCGATCGACCGAATGAATGTTTCTCTGGTTACTGGCGATGATGTAGGCCCTCACCCCGGCCCTCTCCCCGTTGGGGAGAGGGAGAGCGGCGGTGCTTCGCCTGTTCCACGGACGAAGCCGCCGCAAAGAACCCTGGCATCGAACTGCATGCCGACCGTTCTGATCCATGTGCAGCATCTGCTCGGCATCGGGCATTTGCAGCGGGCGGTCGCGGTCGCGATCGCGCTGCGGGACGCAGGCGCGCGGGTGGTATTGGCCAGCGGCGGGACGCCGGTGCCGCTGGTCGAGGAGCGTGCCGCTTCACGCGGCGTCGAGGTCGCGCGCTTGCCGGAGGCACGTTCGGCCGACATGCATTTCTCCAAGATCATCGATGCGACCGGTCAGCCGATCGACGATGCGTGGAAGGCAGAGCGGCGGGACATGCTCCTGCGCGTGCTGGCGGAGACGGCGCCGGATGCGATCGTGACGGAGATGTATCCGTTCGGCCGGCGCCCGTTCCGCTTCGAGCTGACGCCGCTATTGGAAGCGGCGCGGGCGATGCCGAAGCGACCGGTGATCGCGAGCTCGGTGCGCGACGTGCTGATCCGCAACGACAAGCCGGGCCGCGCGGAGGAGAGCGCGGCGACGGTGCGGCAGTTCTACGATCTCGTCCTGGTCCATGGCGATGCGCGCCTGGTCCCGTTCGAGGCGAGCTTTCCCGCGGCGGGATCGATCGCGGATCGCATCCGCTATACCGGCTATGTGACCGAGGCCAAGCCGTCGATCCCGAATAACGATCGCAGTGCCGGCGAGATCCTGGTTTCGGCCGGCGGCGGCGCGGTCGGATTGCCGCTGCTCCGCGCCGCAATCGCCGCGCGCCGTCATGCGCGGGAGAAGAACCGGTCTTGGCGCATCATCACCGGCACCAATCTGCCGGAAGCGGATTTCGCCGCCCTGATACAAGCGGCCAAGGGCGATCCTGGCGTGATCCTGGAGCGGTTTCGCAGCGATTTCCCCGTGCTCCTGGCGCGCTGCCGCGTCTCGGTCTCGCAAGGCGGATACAACACGGTGCTGGAGACCCTGGCGAGCCGCACGCCCGCGGTCATCGTGCCCTTCGCCGAGGGCCAGGAGAGCGAGCAGACCGATCGCGCGCGGCTGTTGGCCGATAAAGGCCTGATCCGATTCCTGCCGCAGAGCGGGTTGACGCCGGAGCGGCTGGCGGCGGAGATCGACCGGGCGGCGGAGATGACGCCGCCTGCGATCGCGATCGATCTCGACGGCGCCGCGCGGTCGGCCGCGCTGATCCTGGAGGCGATACGGAACCGATGACGGGTTGGGACGATCTCGCGCGGGAATGCGCGGCCTGGGCGGAAGCGGGCCGCAGCGCGACCTGGTGGTGGCGCGACGACGATGCGATCGAGCCGACGCCCGCTTTGGCGACGCTGATCGCGCTGGCGCCCGATGCCATCGCGCTGGCGGTCATTCCGAGCCGGATGCGGCCGGAGCTGGCGGGCTTCCTGAGCGCGCATCCCTGCGTCACGGCGCTGCAACATGGCTTTGCCCATGTTAACCATGCTCAACCGGGCGAACGAAAGAGCGAGTTTCCCGCCAGCCGCGACTCACACGCGGCATGGGCGGAGCTCGATGAGGGCAGCCGAATCCTGAAGGCTGCTTTGGGGCGCCAGGCACTGCCGGTGCTGACCCCGCCCTGGAATCGCGCCGGCGATGTGGTGCTGGCCGGCCTGCGCGCCTTGGGTTTCCGCGGCCTGACCCGCTATTTGCCGCGTCGCACGCCGCAAATTCACGGTCTGAAGCAGGTCAATACCCATGTCGATGTGATCGATTGGAAGGGCAGCCGGGGCTTCGTCGGCGAAGCGGAGGCGCTTGGACTGTTGGTGGGCCATTTCGCCGCGCGGCGCGGCGGGGCCGCCGATGCCGATGAACCGACCGGGCTTTTGACGCACCATCTTGTTCATGATCCGGCCACTTGGCGATTCCTTGAGAAACTGCGAGATTTCCTTAATAAACAAGCGGCGGCGCGCCTGCTCGACCCGGCGGCCGTCTTCGGAACAGGGACGGCTTCGGAACAGTAGAACAATGGTCGAGCTTCGATACCCCTTGAGCGCGCTCGCTTTCGACTACCTGCGGGGCGTGGTGGGGCTGGGCATCTCGGTCCTCATCCTGGAAGCGATCGGCACCGATACGCCGGTTTTCTGGGTGTTCATCGGATTGGCGGTGCTCTTCCTGATCTGGCTTGGAAACACGTTCTTGCGGCATATGAGCCGCATCCGCTTCGATCAGGAGGGGCTGACCAGCGCGCCCTGGCCGAAGAAGAGCATCAGCTGGAACGGGCTGAAGAAGATGGAGCTGCGGTATTACACGACCAAGCGCCGGCGCCGGAACACCGGGCGCGACGGCGATGCCGCCGAGAGCGGCCGCGGCGACCGCGGCTGGATGACCTTGACCTTGCGATCCGAAAAGCAGCGGATCGACATCGAATCCACATTGCCGCATTTCGCCGATATCGTCGCCCGCGCCGCCCATGCGGCGAAGGAAGCGCAGGTGCCGCTCGACCAGGTGACGGTCGAGAACCTGAGCGCCATCGGCGTGAAGGGGGAAGCGTGACCGACCTGCTGACGGTCAAGGATCTCTACGTCGATTTCGCGCTGGACGGGATCGTGATCCCGGCGGTGCGCGGCACCTCGTTCCGCGTGCCCAAGGGCAAGACCGTGGCGCTGGTCGGCGAATCCGGCTCCGGCAAGTCGGTCTGCGCCCAGGCGATCCTGGGCATCCTGCCCAAGCCCGCCAGGATCACCAAGGGCGAGATCCTGTTCGACGATTCTGCCCGCGGCGGCGGGATTATCGACATCGCCAAGCAGCCCCGGAACGGGCCGGTGATGCAGCGGCTGCGCGGCGGGTCGATCTCCATCATCTTCCAGGAGCCGATGACCTCGCTCTCGCCGGTGCATACGATCGGCAACCAGATCTGCGAGGCGCTCCATCTCCACCGCAAGGTGAGCAAAGCCGAGGGGGCGGCGGCCGTCACCGAGATGCTGCGCCTGACCGGCTTCCCGGATCCCGAACGGGCGATGAGGACCTATCCCTTCGAGCTCTCCGGCGGATTGCGCCAGCGCGCGATGATCGCGATGGCGCTGGTCTGCCGGCCGGCATTGCTGATCGCCGACGAGCCGACGACGGCGCTCGACGTCACCATCCAGGCACAGATCCTGAAGCTGATGTCGGATCTCAAATCCGAGCTCGGCATGGCGATGCTGATGATCACCCACGATCTCGGCGTGGTGGCCAACATGGCCGACGAGGTCGTCGTCATGTATCACGGCCAGGTCAAGGAATCCGGCACCGCCGAGGCGCTGTTCACCCAGCCGAAGCATCCTTATCTGACGGCTTTGCTGAAGGCGGTGCCGCGCTTCGGCATGGAGCCCGGCGAGCGCCTGACGCCGATCCGCGAGATCAAATCCAAGCCGACCGGCATGTTCGCCGAGGCGAAGCCGCCCAAGCCGGGCGCCGAGACCGGCACGACGATGCTGCAGATCGACGCGCTCTCGAAAGGCTATCGCATCCGCAAGGCGGGCTGGATCGGCGGCGGCGGCCAGACCTATATCCAGGCGGTCTCCGATGTCGGCTTCGAGGTGAAGCGCGGCGAGTGCCTGGGCCTGGTCGGCGAATCCGGCTGCGGCAAGACCACGCTGTCGAAGCTGATCATGCGGGCGATCGATCCCGATTCCGGCACCATCCGCTTCAACGACGGCGGCCGGATGGTCGATGTGCTGAAGCTGCAGGGCCGGCAGCTCAGCGATTTCCGCAAGCGGATCCAGTTCGTGTTCCAGGATCCCTTCGCCAGCCTGAACCCGCGCATGACGGTGTTCGACATCATCAGCGAGCCGCTGGTGATCCACAATGTCGGCTCGGCCAAGGACCGGGTCGAGATGGTGAAGGAGCTGATGGCGCTGGTGGGCCTCAACATCAAGCACCTCCGGCGTTATCCGCACAGCTTCTCCGGCGGCCAGCGCCAGCGCATCGGCATCGCGCGCGCTTTGGCGCTGAAGCCCGACCTGCTGATCTGCGACGAGCCGGTCTCGGCGCTGGACGTCTCGATCCAGGCGCAGATCCTCAACCTGCTGAAGGACCTGCAGCACCGCCTCGGCCTCACCTACATCTTCATCTCGCACAATCTCGCGGTGGTCGATTACGTCGCCGACCGGATCATGGTGATGTGCGCGGGCCGCGTGGTCGAGCTCGCCCCGGCGGCGAGCCTGTTCCGCAATCCGATCCATCCCTATACCAAGGCGCTGCTGGCGGCGGTGCCGGATCCCTCCCTCACCCATCGTCTCGATTTCGCCAAGCTGATGGGCGGCAAGGCCTCGGTCCCGGCCGCCTGGCCCGCGCCCTTCACCATCGATGCCGACAACCAGCCGGCTCTGGTCGATATCGGCGATGACCATTGGGTGCGCGCCGCGCTCACCATCCGGAGCGCGGCATGAGGAAGCTCTGGATCGGAATCGCCGTTGCCCTCGGCCTCGTCGCCGGAGCCACCGTCGCCGCGGCGGACACCTATATCAGCCCGCCCTATTTCCAGAAGGACGAGCAGGACGGCAAACTGCCGCCAGTCAGCGAACGCCTGCCGGAGCACCCGGCGGTCGCCCAGCCGGAGAAGATCGGCCAGTATGGCGGCGAGCTGCACACCCTGCTCGCCAGCGCGCGGGACACGCGGATCATCTCCTCCTATTCCTATGCGCGCCTGGTCGCCTATGACCGGACCTACAAGCTGGTGCCGGACATCCTCGAGAGCTTCGAGGACAAGGACGACAAGGTCTTCACCTTCCATCTCCGCAAGGGGATGAAATGGTCGGACGGCGAGCCCTTCACCGCCGACGACTTCCGCTATTGGTGGGAGGACGTCGCCAACAACCACGACCTTTCGCCCTCCGGCCCGCCGAAGGAGCTGGTGGTCAACGGCAAGCCGCCCAAGGTCGAGTTCCTGGACGAGACCACCATCCGCTTCACCTGGGATGCGCCGAACGCGGACTTCCTGCCGGCTCTGGCCGGCGCGGCGCCGCTCTACATCTATCGCCCGGCGCATTACCTGAAGGAGTTCCATCAGAAATACGCCGACCCGGCCAAGCTCGCGGAGCTGGTGAAGAAGCAGGGCCAACCGAGCTGGGCGGCGCTGCACAACCGCATGGACAATATGGGGCGGAACGACAATCCGGCGCTCCCCACCCTCGACCCCTGGATCCTGCGCACCAAGCCGCCGGCGCAGCGCTTCGTCTTCACCCGCAATCCCTACTACTACCGGGTCGATCCGCAGGGACGGCAGCTTCCCTATCTCGACCAGGTGATCGTCGATACCGCGGATTCGAAGCTCATTCCCGCCAAGGCCGGCGCCGGCGAATCCGACCTGCAGGCGCGGTACATCCGGTTCGACAACTACACCTTTCTCAAAGTCGGCGAGAAGCGCGGCAAATACTGGGTCCGGCTGTGGGACGACGGGCGGGGCAGCAACCTGGTGCTGTTCCCGAACCTCAACACCAACGACGAGGGCTGGCGCAACCTGATGCGTGACGTGCGGTTCCGGCGCGCGCTGTCGCTCGGCATCGACCGGCACGAGATCAACCAGGCGATCTATTTCGGGCTGGGCAATGAGGGCGCCAACACCATCATGCCGGCAAGCCCGCTCTACAAGCCGGAATACCGCCAGGCCTGGGCGCAATTCGATCCGGTGCTGGCCAACCGCCTGCTGGACCAGATCGGCCTGCTCGCCCGCGACGAGAACGGGATCCGCCTGATGAAGGACGGACGACCGCTGGTCGTCGTGGTCGATTCCGCCGGCGAATCCACGGAAGAGAGCGATGTGCTGGAGCTGATCAAGGACACCTGGCATGCGATCGGCATCGATCTCTTCATGAAGCCGTCGCAGCGCGAGGTGTTCCGCGACCGCATCTTCTCCGGCGATTCCATGATGTCGGTGTTCTTCGGCATCGATAACGGCTTCCCCTCGGCCGATATGAGCCCGCAGGAATTCACCCCGACCACCCAGCAGCAGCTCATGTGGCCGAAATGGGGCCAGTATATCGAGACTGGCGGGCAGGACGGCCAGGCGGTCGATCTGCCGGAGGCCAAGCAGTTGCAGGACCTGATGGAGCAATGGCGCCGGGCGCCGGACACCAATACGCGGACCGCGATCTGGAGCCAGATCCTGTCGATCTGGGCGGATCAGGTCTACACGATCGGCACGGTCGCCGGTATCCCGCAGCCCGTCGTGGTTTCCCGGCAGCTCGAGAACGTGCCGGATCATGCGATGTGGGCCTGGGAACCGGGCGCCCAGTTCGGCGTCTTCAAGCCGGACACGTTCTGGATGGACAATCCCGGGCCCCTGAGCCCGGTTGCCACCAACCAATAGAAGCGGCATAAACCGCCGGCGGGGGATCTGGATGCTGCGCTACATCATACAGCGGCTGTTCGTGATGATACCGACGCTGCTGGTCATCAGCATCCTGGTCTTCGCCATCATCCAGGCGCCGCCGGGCGACTATCTCGAGAGCATGATCTCCGAGATGCAGTCCCGCGGCGAGAATGTCGACCAGGCCAAGATCGACTTCCTGCGCCATACCTACGGCCTCGACCAGCCCTTCACCCTGCAATACCTGCACTGGATGTTCGGCACCTGGGACGGGCTGCATTACCAGGGCGGCGGCCTGGTCTTCGGCGATATGGGCTATTCCTTCGAGCACAACCTGCCGGTCAACGAGGTGGTCGGCGACGTCCTCACCTTGACGGTCGTCATCTCGCTCGCTTCGGTGCTGTTCGTCTGGATCGTGTCCTTCCCGATCGCGGTCTATTCGGCGACCCACCAATACGGTCCGTTCGATTACGGCTTCACCTTCCTCGGCTATATCGGCCTCGCGACGCCGAGCTTCCTGATCGCGCTCATCCTGCTCTATTTCACCAATATCTGGTTCGGCACCTCGATCGGCGGATTGTTCGATCCCGCCTATGTCGGCCAGCCCTGGAGCTGGGGAAAGCTGGGCTCGCTGCTGGCGCATATGTGGGTGCCGGTGCTGGTGATCGGCCTGCCCGGCACGGCGGGCATGATCCGCCGCCTGCGTGCCAACCTGCTCGACGAGCTCAACAAGCAATATGTGATCACCGGCCGCGCCAAGGGCCTGCCGCCCTTCCGCCTGCTGATGAAGTATCCGCTGCGGATCTCGCTCAACCCGTTCATCGCCGATATCGGCAGCCTGCTGCCCGAGCTCATTTCCGGCTCGGTCGTCGTCTCGGTGGTGATGTCGCTGCCGATCACCGGGCCGCTCCTGCTCGAGGCCCTGCGCTCGCAGGACATGTATCTCGCCGGCTCGTTCCTGATGTTCATGTCGCTGCTGACGGTGATCGGCATCTTCATCTCCGACGTGATGCTGGCCCTGCTCGATCCCCGCATCCGCTTCGGCGCCGGGAGCGGGAAATGATCGAGATGAACGCCGATCCGCAGCCGCTGAAGCACTACGTCTCCGAAGAGCCGTTCGACCCCTATTCGGTCGAGGTCGTGTCGCCGGAGCAGGAGCGCCTGTTCCTCGCCTCGCAATGGCGGATGATGTGGCTGCGCTTCAAGAAGCACCGGGTCGCCGTGGCCGCGGCCTTCGTGCTGGCGGTGATGTACATCTCGATCCTGTTCGTCGAGTTCCTGGCGCCTTACGCCGTCCATAGCCGCAACGTCGATTACATCTTCGCCCCGCCGCAGCGCGTCCATCTCTTCGACAAGGGCAAGTTCCTCGGCCCCTTCGTCTATGCCTATGACTATCGGCTGGACATGGAGACCCTGAAGCGCATCTACACGCCGAACCCGGACAAGCCGCAGAAGCTGCGCTTCTTCTGCAAGGGCGACAGCTACAAGTTCTGGGGCCTGGTCGATGCCGACATGCATTTCGTCTGCCCGCCCAATGGCGGCACGCTGTTCATCGCCGGATCGGACCGCCTGGGGCGCGACATGTTCTCGCGCATCCTCTACGGCATGCGGATCTCGCTCACCATCGGCCTGGTCGGCGTGTCGGTCAGCTTCGTGCTCGGCATGCTGTTCGGGGGATTGGCCGGCTATTACGGCGGCTGGGTCGATGACATCGTGCAGCGCGCGATCGAGATCCTGCGCTCGATCCCGCATCTGCCGCTCTGGCTGGCTCTGGCGGCGATCCTGCCGGTCACCTGGTCGCCGCTGCTGATCTATTTCGGCATCACCATCATCCTCGGCCTCATAGACTGGACCGGCCTCGCCCGCGCGGTGCGCTCGCGCCTGCTGTCGCTGCGCGAGGAGGATTTCTGCGTCGCCGCCGAGCTGATGGGCGCCCGTCCGGGCCGCATCATCTTCCGCCATCTGATGCCGAGCTTCATGAGCCATCTGATCGCCTCGGCCACCCTGGCGATCCCCGGCATGATCCTGGGCGAGACCGCGCTCTCCTTCCTCGGCCTCGGCATCCGCCCGCCGATCGTCTCCTGGGGCGTGCTGCTGAACGATGCGCAGAACATCCAGGTGGTGGCGCTCTATCCCTGGCTGATGCTGCCGATGGTGCCGGTCATCATCGTGGTGCTCGCCTTCAACTTCATGGGCGACGGTTTGCGCGACGCGGCCGATCCCTATAAATAGACCGGATGAACGCGACCCTCGCCATCCTGGCGATTGCCGCCGCCATCGCGATCGGCGCGGCCAGCCCCGGCCCGAGCTTCGTCATGGTGGTCCGCACCGCCGTCGCGAAATCCCGCGGCGACGGTCTGGCCGCGGCCTTTGGCATGGGTGTCGGCGGGGTGATCTTCTGCACCCTCGCCCTGTTCGGCATGCGCGCGGTCTTCGCCCAGGCGGAATGGCTCTACATCGCCTTCAAGCTCGCGGGCGGCTGCTACCTGATCTATCTCGCGGCGCGGATCTGGCGCTCGGCGGACCGGCCGCTGACCCAGGACGGCATCGCGATCGTCGAGGGGCGCCGGTTCAGGAGCTTCCTGCTCGGTCTCGGCACGCAGCTCAGCAACCCCAAGACGCTGGTCTTCTACGGCTCGGTCTTCGCCTTGCTGCCGAGCGACCTGCCGGTCTGGGGCGACATCGTTCTGCCGCCGATCATCATGGCGATCGAGACCGGATGGTACACGCTGGTGGCGCTCGCCTTCTCGCTACCACAGCCGCGCGCCGCGTATTTGCGCTGGAAGGGTAGAATCGACCGGCTCGCCGGCGCGGTGATGGCCGCACTCGGCATTAAGCTTATTCTTTCCAGCACCCGCATCTGATTTGCATTGACCGCGCTGCAGCTCTGGGTAGCATGGCCCGGAGTAGATTCGCGTGGGGGATTACCGTGACGTGGAAATTGGTCGGCATCGCCATGGCGGCGGTGTGTCTGAGCGCGTGCACATCGTCGATGAGCGGCGACTATGTCGGCGGCAAGGGCAAGACCCTGCCGATCACCAAAGAGGTCTGGGCCGGATACAACGACTACGTCGCCAAGATCCAAGGCACCAATCCGGGTGCCTTCGTCGTCGCGGCCTTGGATGGCGTCGGGGTCAGCTATACCGACGTGACGTGCAGCGCCGGCCATTGCCGGGCCGGGAAGGACCCCTCCAATTGGGCCATGGAGGACTGCCAGGGCCACGGCTTCGAATGCGTCCTGTTCGCGCGGAGCTCGGATATTCTCATCAACTATAAGATCATCGACGGCCAATAGGCTCACGCCGTGATGGCGATGTGACGCGGCTGGGCGGCGACGCGGCCGAGCCAGGCGCGGATCGCGGGATAGCGGCCCATGTCGAATCCGCCTTCATCGGCGACATGGGTATAGGCATAGAGCGCGATATCGGCGATGGAATAGGCGTCGCCGGCGAACCAGCGGTGCGTCTTCAAGTGCCCTTCCATGACGCCGAGGGCGCGCTCGCCGGCGGCGATCTTGGCCGGCAGAAGCGGCTCGTTCTGCGGCGTCTTGCCGAGATGGGCGACCCAATGGCGCACGACGGCGATGGTCGGCTCGTGGCTATATTGCTCGAAATTCATCCACTGCATCGCCTGGCCCTGATGCCAGGGATCGGTCGGCCAGTACGGCGTGTTCAGCGCCAGGTAGAACAGGATGGCGTTCGATTCGAACAGCACGCGGCCGTCGGGGAATTGCAGCGCCGGCACCTTGCCGTTGGGGTTGATCTTCAGGAATTCCGGCTTGCGGGTCGATCCGTCATCGACATTCATCTCGATCCGCTCGAACGGAATGCCGAGATGCGTCAGCAGCAGCCGCACCTTATAGGCGTTGCCGGAGATCGCGCTGTCATAGAGCCGGTGCATGGTCCCTCCCCTGCCGCAGATTCGGCGCACCATGCCAAGCAGGTCGCTCTGCAACAAGGGCGCTTTCCTCACATCCGCTGTGAGGTGAAGCGGGTCGAATGTCGCGAGACAATTCCCGTCAGGCGCCCGGCAGGCTCACCATGCGGCCGATCTTCTGGCCGCCGAGAATATGGATGTGATAGTGCGGCACTTCCTGGCCGCCATCGCCCCCGATATTGGCGATGATGCGATAGCCGCCGCTGGCGACGCCCAGCGCGTCCACGACCTTCGCGATCGAGCGGGTGAAGCCGACGATCTCCGCTTCCGAGGCCTTGGCCGAGAAGTCCTGGGCGGAGATATAGGCGCCCTTGGGGATGATCAGCGCATGGACCTTGGCCTGGGGACGGATGTCGCGGAAGGCGAGCACGTGCTCGTCCTCATAGACCTTGTCGCAGGGAATCTCGCCGCGCAGGATCTTGGCGAAGATGTTGTTCGGATCGTAGCTCATGGGCCCGCCCCCGTTCTCGATCAGCTCGGATTTTCCAGCGTGAAGCGCTGTTCCTCGTCATCATAGGCGAAGATCTCGGCAAAGCGACCCCAGTTGATGACGGTGCGGATCGTCCGATCGGCGGCATCGGGCGACATGTGGTCCTCGAGCTCGTCGCAGAAGCGGCTTCGGGGCGCCTCATGGTTCGGCCGCTCGTCCAGCACCCGCCGGACATGGGCGATGAGCGGCAGATAGGCCAGCAGGTGCTGCGCAAAGAGCCGCTTCTTGTCGGTCACATCCGATTCCGCGAAGCGCTTGCCGTCCGGGGTCAGGCGGATGTCGCCGCCCTCGACCTCGGCGAAGCGCAGCATCTGCAGCGTCTCCGCCACCGGGAACAGCTCGTCGATCTCGAGCTGCAGGTGCTTGGCGATCTCCGGCAGGTCGGCGCGGCCGTTATAGGGCGGCTGCGCCACGGCCTCGGCCATGCCCGAGAGCAGGTTGGTCGAGAGCCGCGGCAGGATCGTCGCGATGCCGGTGCCGGGGAAGCGCTCGGCCCGGCTCTGCGTCGCCGCCGATTGCGGGCGTGCGGTCATCGCCACGTAGATGCGCTCGACCAGCGCGCGGAAGGCCGGGTCCTGCCGGCTCCTGGGATGCGGCAGGTCGATCTTCAGCTCCAGCATGATCCGGCCCGGATTGCTGGCGAAGAGCAGGATGCGGTCGCACATCTGCACCGCTTCCTCGATGTTATGGGTGACCAGGATCACCGCCTTGATCGGCAACTGGCCTTCCGACCAGAGGTCGAGGAAGTCGGTGCGCAATGTCTCCGCGGTCAGCACGTCCAGGGCCGAGAACGGCTCGTCCATCAGCAGGATGTTGGGATGCGTGACCACCGCGCGGGCAAAGCCGACGCGCTGGCGCATGCCGCCGGAGAGCTCGCGCGGGAAGGCGGATTCGTAGCCGTCGAGGCCGATCATGTCGATTGCTCGCAAGGCGCGGCTGCGCATCTCCGAGGGTGATTCGCCCATCGCCTCCAGCCCGACCTCGACATTTTCCAGAACGGTCAGCCACGGGAACAAGGCGAAGCTCTGGAACACCATGGCGATGCCGGGCGGCGGTCCGTCCACGGTCTTGCCGAGATATTCGACCGAGCCGCCATTGGGCTTGGAAAGGCCGGCGATCAGCCGCAGCAGGGTCGACTTGCCGGAGCCGGAACGGCCGAGCAGGCCGACCAGCTCGCCCTCGCGCAAGGTGAGATCGACGCTTTCCAGCACCACCAAGGGCTCGCCGTTCGGACGGCGGAACGCCTTCTTGGCGCCGCGCACGGCCAGAACCTGTTCACCGGGCATGGCTCATCTCCCTCAGTTGATGCGGTACTTGCGCTCGGCGAGCGCATAGAGCGGACGCCAGAGCAGGCGATTGAGCGCGATCACATAGACGATCATCACCACGATGCCGAGCAGCACGCGGTCCATCGCGCCCTGCTGGGTCGCCTCGGCGATATAGGCGCCGATGCCATGGGCCGCCAGATGCTTGTCGCCCCAGCTCACCCATTCGGCG
>DASZYM010000037.1:0-1550 GCA_035545355.1 Dongiaceae bacterium | reverse complement strand
ACGGTCAACCGGGCGATCAGCCAGCTCTACCCGAGCGGCCTCCTGAAACGGAAGGGTCGCAACCTCTACATCATGGAGCGCAACAAGCTGGAGGACATCGTCCAGTCCCTCCAGGCGCATCACCTGCACCGATAGGTTCCGGCGGCGGCTCGGCTTACACCGAGCGCTGGCTCTCATGTCACCTGCGTGAAGATTGCCGTCGAGCAGATCTCGCTGTCACCGCTTCGCGCCAAGATGGGACGGGGTTGATTGCAGTCGCAGTCCTATCCGGTGAGGCGATCAAGGGGAGCCGACGCCCAGCTCCTCATCTTCAGCATGAAGATTGAATATCATAAATAATCGATTGATCCTGCACTATAATCTGTCGGCACTTAAAGTGCCGAATACCAGCCGCGCGCACGCAATCGCCCGCCCGCAACGGCACCCCGCTTCATCTTCCACCTGAAGAGCAGCACACAGCACCAACCGCTTCGTAATGCGAAATTTCCCGCGACTCCTAAGACGCCGACCGACGCCGGACTTCCGTCCTCAGAGATGGTCGGCGTCGGCATCCTTGTTGACGCCCGCAGAGCTCGGCATCGGGCGCTGCTGGGTGAGGCGGCGATGGGTGGAGATGCTGAGCGGCATGCAGCAGAGATAGGCACCGAGCACCAGCAGCAGCGTCGCCCAGGGCTCGGCCAGAGCCAGCGCAATCACCACCGCCACCGCGATCATGGTCGGCAGGACCAGAGCCTGGGTGATCTTCAGCCGCTTGAACGAGAAGGTCGGGATCCGGCTGACCGCGAGCCCGGCGACGGCGAGCATGACCGGGCCGACCAGCAGCGGGCTGCGCAGGAAGTCGAGCCGGAACTCCAGCCAGGCGATCAGCGGCATCAGGACCAGGCCGGCCGCCGCCGGGGCCGGAACCCCGGTGAAGAACCGGCTGTGCCAGGCCGGGAGGTCGGCATTGTCGAGCTTGGTGTTGAACCGCGCCAGGCGCAGCGCCAGGCCGGCGCTGAACAGCAGGGTCAGCGCCCAGCCGATGCTCTTCACGTCCTGCATGGTCCAGAGGAAGAGCACCACCGATGGGCCGACGCCGAAGCTGACGAAGTCGCTCAGGGAATCCAGCTCGGCGCCGAACTTCGAGGAGGCATCGAGCAGGCGGGCGATCCGCCCGTCCAGCGCATCGAAGATGGCGGCGGCCAGGATCGCCAGCACGGCGTGCTCCCAGCGCTGGTCGAGGGCGAAGCGGATGCTCGTCAGCCCGGCGCAGAGCGCGAACAAAGTCAGCATGTTCGGGATCAGCCGGTTGATCGAGTGATCCCGCAATCTGCGACGGCGCATCGACCAGTTGCGTTCCATGGTGCCCTATCCTTCTAGCGGCGGTCGCCCAGCCGGGCGGGTTCCTCGGAATCGAGATCGGCGATCACGGTCTCGCCGGCGATGGTGGTCTGGCCCACCGCGACCAGCGGCTGGACCCCGTCCGGCAGATAGACATCGACCCGGCTGCCGAACCGGATGATACCGAATCGCTCCCCGGCCCGCACCCGCCTTCCGGCCGTCAGGTCGCA
>DASZYM010000036.1:0-2691 GCA_035545355.1 Dongiaceae bacterium | reverse complement strand
CTGGGCCGGGCGCAAGCATGACCGCTTCATCGGCCGCCCGGTCTCGATGCATGCGATGCGCGGCATCTCGGCGCATTCCAACGGCTTCGACACCTGCCGCGCGATCCATCTGCTGCAGATGCTGCTGGGCTCGATCGATTGTCCCGGCGGCTTCCGCTACAAGCCGCCATTCCCGCGCCTGATCCCGCTGCCGCAGCTCCCGACCGACGTCACCGGGCCGCTGCAGCCCTTGAAAGGCCCGCCGCTCGGCTTCCCGCTCGGGCCGGAGCATCTGCTGGTCGATGAGGACGGCACGCCGAAGCGGATCGACAAGGCCTTCTCCTGGGACGCGCCGCTCTCCGCCCATGGCCTGATGCATATGGTGATCCACAACGCCTGGGCCGGCGATCCTTATCCGATCGACACCTTGTTCCTCTACATGGCGAACATGGCGTGGAACTCGACGATGAATACGTCGGGCACGATGCAGAAGCTCGCCGACAAGGATCCGGCGACCGGCGAATACAGGATCCCGCATATCATCTACGCCGATGCCTATTACTCCGAGACCGTGGCCTATGCCGATCTCGTGCTGCCGGACACGACCTATCTCGAGCGCTGGGATTGCATCTCGCTCTTGGACCGGCCGATCTGCGATGCCGACGGCGCGGCGGATGCGATCCGCCAGCCGGTGCTGAAGCCCGACCGCGACGTGCGCCCGTTCCAGGACGTGCTGCTGGATCTGGGCGCGCGGTTGGGCCTGCCCAACATGACCAACGCGGACGGCACGGCGAAATATCCGGGTGGGCTGAAGGACTATCTCATCCATCACCAGCGCCGCCCCGGCGTGGGCATGCTGGCGGGCTGGCGCGGCAATGGCGAGAAGGAGGGCAGGGGCGAGCCCAATCCCGACCAGCTCGAACGCTATATCGAGAATGGCTGCCATTGGCGCGTCGAGATCCCCGACAACGCCAAGTTCTTCCGCCATGCCAATGCGGATTATTTCGACTGGGCGATCGCGCTCGGCCTGAAGGATCTGCGCGACCAGATCGTGCTGCAGATCTATTCCGAGCCGTTGCGCAAGTTCCAGCTCGCCGGCGAAGGCTTCGGCGCGAAGCTGCCGCCGGAAGCGGCGCGGTCCCGCTTGCGGGAGAGATTCGATCCGCTGCCGGATTGGTCTCCGCCGTTCGGGGACGCGGGGGAGGCGCCTCTTTCTTCACCCTCCCCCGATCCGGGGGAGGGCAGGGGTGGGGGCAAGTCTGCCGCCGACACATACCCGCTCCACGCCATCACCCAGCGGCCGATGCACATGTACCATTCCTGGGGATCGCAGAATGCCTGGCTGCGCCAGATCCAGACCCGCAACGCGCTGTTCGTCAATCGCGAGACCGGCGCGGCGCTGGGACTGGAAGACGGCGACTGGGTCTGGATCGAGAGCCCGCATGGCCGGGTGAAGGCACCGGTGCAGTTGATGGAAGGCGTCAACAAGGACACGGTCTGGACCTGGAACGCGATCGGCAAGCGCAGCGGCGCCTGGAACCTCGCCAAGGACGCGCCGGAATCGCAGAAGGGCTTCCTGCTGAACCACGTGATCTCGGAATTGCTGCCGCCGCGTGCGGACGGCTATCGCTACAGTAATGCCGATCCGGTGACCGGACAGGCGGCCTGGTTCGATCTCCGCGTGCGCCTGGTGAAATGCGCGGAGGACGAGGCCGGCGCGACCGCGCCGCGCTTCCCCGCATTGAAGCCGCCGCTGAAGCGCGCGGTCGAGCGGCTGCAATACGGCGCGCGTTTCCGCAAGGCGCGGGAGCGGCGATGACCACTCTGCCTGCCACGACGCAAAAGAAGCTCGGCCTGGTCATCGACCTCGACATCTGCGTCGGTTGCCATGCCTGCGCGGTCAACTGCAAGGAATGGAACAGCGGCGGCCATGCGGCGCCGCTGACCGACCTCGACGCCTATGGCGCCAAGCCCGACGGCGTCTGGTTCAACCGCATCCACACCTTCGAGGCGGGCGAGGGCGCCGCGGGACGCACCGTCCATTTCCCGCGCTCCTGCCTGCATTGCGAGACACCGGCCTGTGTCACGGTCTGCCCGACCGGCGCTTCGTTCAAGCGCGCCGCCGACGGGATCGTGCTGGTCGATGAGGATAAATGCATCGGCTGCAAGCTCTGCTCCTGGGCCTGTCCCTACGGCGCGCGGGAGTTCGATGTCGCCGAAGGCGTGATGAAGAAATGCACGCTCTGCATCGACCGCATCTACAACGAGACTTTCGCGCCCGAGGACCGGGTGCCGGCTTGCGTCGCGTCCTGTCCGGTGGGCGCGCGGCATTTCGGCGATCTCGGCGATCCGGAATCGCCGGTCTCGCGCCTGGTCGCCGAACGCGAGGGCTACGACCTGATGCCGGAGCTCGGCTACAAGCCGGTCAACAAATACCTCCCGCCCCGCGCCGCGCAGGCGAAAGCCGGCTGTACCGGCACCGGCGCCGCGCTCGAGGCGGAGGAAGACGTGGCGCCCGCCGGCGGTTTCCTGCGCTGGGTCGACAGGCTGCTCTCGCGATGAGTTTCATGTGGCACCGGTCTTCGACCCCTCACCCAACTCCGCGTAAGCGCGGCTTCGCCTCGCCAACGCTCCGTAACCCTCTCCCCCGCCGACGAATGTCGGCCTACGCCGACGGGAGGGAGAGGGCAGGGGCGAGGGGGCGACGGGTCC
>DASZYM010000035.1:0-18100 GCA_035545355.1 Dongiaceae bacterium | reverse complement strand
CTCGGCATCGGCGGCCTCGTCTATAACCCGCGGGTGCTGCTGGCGATCATCCCGTATTACGGCATCCGCTTCCTGTTCGAGCACGCCACGGTCGCTTTCCCGGTCCTGGGCTCCGTGCTGCTGGCCATCACCGGGGCGGAGGCGCTCTACGCCGATCTCGGGCATTTCGGCCGCAAGCCGATCCAGAAGTCGTGGTTCGCGATGGTGCTGCCGGCACTGGTGCTGAATTATTTCGGCCAGGGCGCGCTGGTGCTCAGCAATCCGTCGGCGATCGCCAACCCGTTCTATCTGCTGGCGCCGCAATGGGCGATCTATCCGCTGATCCTGCTCGCCACCTGCGCCTCGATCATCGCCTCCCAGGCGGTGATCTCCGGCGCCTTCTCGCTGAGCTGGCAGGCGATGCGCCTCGGCGTCAGTCCGCGCCTGTGGATCGAGCATACGTCCGAGCATCAGGTCGGCCAGATCTACGTGCCGCAGATGAACTGGCTGCTGATGGTCTGCGTCTCGCTCCTGATCCTCGGTTTCCGCTCGTCGAGCGGGCTTGCCAGCGCCTATGGCATCGCCGTCACCGGCACGATGATGATCGATACTTTCGTGGGCTTCATCGTGGTGCAGAGCCATTGGCAATGGAGCCGTTTGAAGGCGAGCCTGATCTTCGGCGGGATCCTGCTGGTCGAGCTCTCCTTCTTCTCGGCGAGCCTGCTGAAGGTCGGGTCGGGCGGCTGGTTCCCGCTGGTGATGGGTGCCGCGATCTTCTTCGTGCTCTCGACCTGGATGGCGGGCCGCGCATTGCTGGCGCGGCGCCAGGGCCAGTCGGCCCTGAGCGAGGACGAGTTCCTGGCCGCCCTCTCCGAGCGGCATCTCTCCCGGGTGCCCGGCACCGCCTTGTTCCTGACCGGCGATCCGCAGCGCGTGCCGTTCTCGCTGCTGCATAACATGCGGCACAACCAAGTGCTGCATCAGCGCGTGATCCTGACCAGCATCCTGACCGAGGAGGTGCCGGTCGTCCCCGACGTCGAGAAGGTGACGGTCAAGGATCTCGGCCGCGGCTTCTATCGCCTGATCTGCCGGTTCGGCTTCTACGAGACGCCGGACATTATGGTAGCGCTGCGTGGCGCCAAGCGGTTCGGCCTGGAGCTCGATCCGCAGCAGGTCTCGTTCTTCCTCGGGCGCGAGCGCATCGTCGCCCATGCGCGCTCGCAGATGTCGGCCTGGCGGCGATGGCTGTTCATCCTGCTGTCGCATAACGAGACCAGCGCTTCCGACTATTTCCGCCTGCCGGCCGGGCGTATCATCGAGCTCGGTGCCAGGGTCGAAATCTAGTCGAAATCGAGCACGAGGCTCTCTTCGTCATGCAAACGGCATCATCCACCGCCGAGGCGGCGGCCGTCCCGGCGCATCCCCGCCTCCCGGGCCTGGCGCTCGCCGCCCTGGGCGTGGTCTATGGCGATATCGGCACCAGCCCGATCTATGCCTTCCGCGAGAGCGTCATCGCCTCCGGCGATGCGCCGCAATGGCCATCGGTGGCCGGCCTGCTGTCGCTGATCTTCTGGGTCGTGACGATCATCGTCAGCTTCAAATATGCGAGCCTGATCCTGCGGGCCGACAACCGCGGGCAGGGCGGCATGCTCGCGCTGGTCGCGCTGGCGCTGCAGAAGGCGCGCGAGCCGAAGCTGCGCTACACCCTGCTGATCGTCGGTGTCGCCGGCGCCGCGCTCTTCCTCGGCGATGCGGTGATCACGCCGGCGATCTCGGTGCTCTCGGCGGTCGAAGGCCTCGAGCTGAAGGCGCCCGGCCTCGCGCATTTCGTGATCCCGGTGACGATCGTCATCGTCATCGGCCTCTTTGCCGTGCAGTCCCACGGCAGCGGCGCGGTCGGGCGGCTGTTCGGCCCGATCATGCTGCTCTGGTTCGGCGCGATCGCGCTCCTCGGCCTCGTGCATATCGTGCAGATGCCATCGGTCCTGCTGGCGCTCAATCCGCTCTACGCCTTCGATTTCATGGTCGCCCATGCCGGCATCACGCTGGCGGTGCTGGGCTCGGTGCTGCTGGCGGTCACCGGCGGCGAGGCGCTCTATGCCGATCTCGGCCATTTCGGACGCAAGCCGATCCAGGTCTCCTGGTTCAGCTTCGTGCTGCCGGCCTGCATGCTGAACTATTTCGGCCAGGGCGCGCTGGTCATGAAGAACCCGGCGGCGGTCAGCGGTCCGTTCTTCCTCCTGGCGCCGGATTGGCTGCTGTTGCCGCTGGTCGTGCTGGCGACACTCGCCACCGTCATCGCCTCGCAGGCGGTGATCTCCGGCGCCTTCTCGCTGGGCTGGCAGGCGATGCGCCTCGGCATGTGCCCGCGGCTGATGATCCGCCACACCTCGGCCTCGCATCACGGCCAGATCTACGCGCCGCATTTGAACTGGCTGCTGATGATCTGTGTCATCCTGCTGGTGATCGGCTTCAAATCGTCCGGCGCGCTGGCCAGCGCTTACGGCATCGCCGTCACCGGCACGATGATCATCAACACGGTCATCGCCTTCCTGGTCTCGCGCTGGCATTGGCGCTGGCCGCTCTGGAAGTCGATCGCCGCTTTCGGGATCATCATCCTGACGGAAGGCACGCTGCTCACGTCGAGCCTCCTGAAGATCCCGCAAGGCGGATGGTTTCCGCTCGCCTTGGGCGGGGTCGTGTTCCTGGTGATGGCGACCTGGATGCGCGGCCGCGCGCTGATCGCGCGCTCGATCGGCCAGTCGGCGCTGACCGAGGACGAGTTCCTGGGCGCGCTGTCGGAACGCCGGCTGACCCGCGTGCCGGGCACCGTGCTGTTCCTGACCGGCGATTCACAGCGGGTGCCGTTCTCCCTGCTGCACAACATGCGGCACAACCGGATCCTGCATGAGCGCATCATCCTCACCAGCCTGGTGACCGAGGACGTGCCCTTCGTGCCCGAGGAGGAGCGCGTCGAGGTCCGCGAGTTGGGCCGCGGCTTCTGGCGCCTGATCGCGCGCTACGGCTTCGTCGATGAGCCGGATATCAGCTCGACTTTGCGCGCCGCCGAGAAGGCCGGCCTCAAGCTCGACCCGCAGGAGATCTCGTTCTTCGTCGGCCGCGAGCGCATCGTCGCCCGGGCGCAATCCCGGATGGCGGCCTGGCGCCTCTGGCTCTTCACCGTCATGTCCTATACGGAAACCAGCGCCGCGGATTACTTCCGCCTGCCCGCCGGCCGCGTCATCGAGCTCGGCGCGCGCATCGAGGTATAGCGCTTGCGCGGCAGCGCGGCGCGAAAGATTCGGCTAGACGCTGCGGTCCTCGCCGCGGGTGAGGTAGCAGCCGTTGATCATCCAGGTCCCGTCCGGCTGCTTCTGCATGATGTAATGCGCGGTGTAGGCGGCGCCGTCGGGGCCGATCACCCGCAGGATCTGGTCGGGGCCGAACTCGGTATCGACCAGCTTGTCGAAGGTGACCGAGCGGGGCCGATAGACCGCCGGATAGCCGCCTTTCACCATCGCCATGAAATTGGTGGCGTCGCCGAACTTCTGCTGGATCGCCGGCGTCGCATAGCCGAAGGCCTCGACGCCGTCATCGCGCTGGAAAGCGGCGAGCTGGGCCTCGATCACATGGCGGATGGCCGCCTGGTCGGGTGCGGGCAGGGTGGAAGCGGGGTCGTCCGGAGCCACGGACTGCGCCGCGGCCGGGCCGCAGACACCCAGGGCCAGGATCAGGACTGCAAGGACACGCCGGATCATGTGAACCTCCGCCAAGGAGTACGTCCACCGCGCTCGATTGGATGACGTGTCTGTGGACGGCGCAAGCCACCAATGAAACCCGAGCCTATCGGGTTCCCGTGACTCTTCCGCGATGGGCGGCGTCGTTAACGGACGAAGATCCGGACTTCGTTGGATTGGATGCCGGCATCGGTCGATTGGCTGGAGCTGACCCGGTCGGCCGGGAGCCCCATGCTCAGCAGCGATCGCACGACCCGGTCGGCATTGGTCCGGGCGATGTCGCCGTTGAGGGCGACCTGGGCCGGGGTGCCGCCGGAGGGCGCCACGCCGACCACGTCGAAGGCAGCATTCGGACGCACTTCCAAGGCCTTGCTGGCCGCCTGGTAGAGCGCCTGCTCGTAATTCACGTTCGGCCGGTCGAAGCGGATGACGACCAGCGGCCGGCCGCCGGCGGCACCGGCACCCGGCGGCAGCGTCGGCTGGGCCGGGGCGGGGATGGTGCGGCTGGCCAGGGTCGAGCCGACGAACTCGCCGCGGCTGACCGCGCTGGCGAGCGAGGTCAAGTTGCTGCGCTCGGTGCCGAGGAACTCGTTCTGCCGCGCGGTGTCCTGGGAGATCTGGCTCAGCAGCCGGTCGACGTTGACATTGGTCTGGGCGACCTGGTCCTGCAACATGCGGAGCTGGCGATGATCCTCATCGACCGCGCCGGAGACGCCGAAGGCGGCCCGGACCGAATCCTGGAGATAGGCGACATAGGCGGCGTTGCCGGCGACATCGGTCGAGAGCGCGTTCATCTGGCCGATATCGCTGTCGATGGCGTCGAGATTGCCCTGGGCTTCCTGCCAGGCCTGGACCAGGCCCGGGTTGCCCGGCGTGGTGCCGATCTGCAGCTTGCCGGAAATGGCGCCGGTGATCGCCTGATAGGTCGCGGCCTGCTGCTCGATATCGCCGTGGATCTGGGCCTGCTTGGCGGCCTGTGCCGCGATCGTGTCCTGCAGCTTGGCGAGGTCGCCCTTGAGCTCGACCACCTTCTGGCCGACGGCGGTGCCGGTCGGCTGGCCGGGCTGGGAATTGTCGAGCGGCGGCACCGTGATCGAGCCGTCCGCGTTGCGGACCACCTCGACCGACGAAGCCGCCGGCGCCGCGGCGGCGGGAGCCTTGGAAGCATCCGCTTCCGCAACCGGCTGGCCGGTCACGGAAGGCTTCACCGCGTTGTCGGAGAACTCACACGCGCTCAACAGCGACAGCGCGGCGGCCAGAGCCGCAAGCTTCCCGAATCCCATCATGTTTGACCAGAACCCCAAATTGCGGCCGGGACGCGCCGCCCACCCTTCATGTTCCGCAGTTCTTGGCAGTTTTTCTTAAGAAAATCAACTGCTTTACCGGCATTTCTCCGGTCGTTCGAACCGCAGACCATGTCCCGAACCGGCTTGTCCCCTCGTGCCATGGCGGCAGCCAATCTTATCGGGGGCCCAATACCCCCTCAAGCGCGATTCCCGACCGCTGTGTCTATTGTGCAAGGCGCAGTGGCCGCCCGAACACGCCCGCTTGTGCATAAAGTCGCATTGGCGCAGGGGATCGTGGCGCTTGCGTTACCGGGGGCGTTTATATAGGTTCCGCCCCGCGCGCGCCGGACCTCTCCATGGATCGGCACGCCGCCCGCGCGGCCGGCTTTCCTATCCGGTCCGCCACATAAGCGCCCGTAGCTCAATTGGATAGAGCATCTGACTACGGATCAGAAGGTTAGGAGTTCGAATCTCTTCGGGCGCGCCAGTTTTATCAGCGACTTAGAAAGTCACTTCTGCTGACTTTTCCAACTCGCTTCCGACCTCTCTTTCCAGCTTTCGTTCACCAAGCGTGCAATGTCGGCTTGCTTTCCCGAGCGGTGGCTCCCGGCTCGGCCGACGATCTCGAATGCATGCCGGCGACGCCTTCTTACTCCATGCGATATGCGTTCACCTGATAGCCCTGCGTCCAGATGATGATGCTGGCGGCATCCTGCGTGCCGTTCTGCGGGCGCAACTGCACATTGTAGTCCCAGCCGCCTTCAGCGTGGATCAACCGAATGCCGGGGCCGTCATAGCCGCCCTTCACCTCGGCGGCGCTGGCCTCGCGCCAAGTGCCCTTGATCACCCCTTCGCTGACGCTGTTCCACAGGTACGTGCCGTCCGGGTTGATGGCGATGGCGCCCGCTTTGTCGGCGATTTCCTGCTTCTGGTAGATATAGCCGTCGCCCGGTGCGGTGATCACCGTATGCCCGATCTGCAGCGTACTCCACAGCCCGAACAGGCTCGCTTGCGTACCGGCATCCGCCACATTGACCGCCGCCTGGTCCGGCGCCGTACCCGGCGCGACGGCCGGGGCGGGGGTAGTCGGGGCAGGGGTATTGGCGCCGGGCGCGGCGTTCCCTTGCTTGCCCGGATCATCGGGCCGCGTCCAGTCGTCCAGCTCGTTCGTTCCCTTGAACAGGATTTTCGAGGCATCACCGGCGTTGAGGCTTGCGTCGAATTCGCCGAAATTCACCCAGACCTGGTCGCCCGAAAGCTTGGTCACCCGCCCTTTACGCGGCGGCACCGCATCATTGGGGTTATCGTAGACGATTACTTGGCCTACCTGGTAGCCGCCTGCCGCCGGCGTTGCGGGCGCTTGCGCCCCCGGCGTCACCACCGCATCCGTCTTGGCACTCTCGGCATGGGTCCAGCTATCGAGCTGGTCGGTTTTCTTGAACAGGATCTTCGAGGCATCGGCAGCATTGAGGGTCGGGTCGAAAACACCGAAATCCACCCAGACCTGGTCGCCCACGATCTTGGTCACCCGCCCCTTGCGCGCCGGAATGTCATCATTGGGATTGTCGTAGACGATGACCTGGCCGACCTCATAGTCCGCCGCGATAGCCACAGACGGCGCTGCGAAGACCAGCGCCGCTGCGATCAGCCGACGCGCCGCGGCGAACCCGACCGCGCAGGTTCGCGGCACGTGGCCGTTACTGCATTCTCTATTCATCTCAATCGCCCCCTTGCGTCAACCGGCCGATCCGGTGACCCCCCGTCGGCAAGCTCCTTGGTAGCTGCCCCTGCTTGAACAACGGTCCGGTAAAGGACGCTAGCCGGAGGTGTCAGCATTCGTCAACGTGCCGCAAAACGCGACCGTCGAAGCTCATGAGCCGCGTAGTCGGCATTCTTGGCGCCGGCGGCGAAAGCGCCTCGTCTTTGGAGCCGACCCGACGGAGACATATTCGGCCTGGATCGTCTCGCGTTCCTTGAAAGCCGCAGCGGTGCCGTCCGGCGCTCAGTCGGACATCACCGGCCGGTCCGGATCAGGCTCGCGAGATATTGGGCGAGACCCGCTTTGAACGTGGTCTCGGCGCGGAAGCCGAGCACCTGCATCGCGCGATCCTGGCTGAAGCCTTGGGGACCGCGGGTCGGCGGACGCGGATGGAAATCGATCTTTGAGCCCGGCGCCACTGCGCGGACCTGATCCAGCATCTCTGCCAGCGGCGTGCCGCTGCCGGCGGTGATGTTGAAGACGCGGTCGTCGTCGAGCGTCTCGACCGCGGCGGCGCGCAGCAGGCCCTGCACGGCATCCTCGATATGGAGATAGTGCGTCATGTCCGTCGGATCGCCCTCGACCCTGGTGGGCGCGCCGGTCAGCGAATTGGCGAGCAGGTCGGCGAGGGTCGTCGGCGTCTTCCGGCCGGGCCCGTAAATCCAGGAGAAGCGCAGCGCGACCGTATCGAGGCCATGCTCGCGGTGATAGGTCTGCGCCGCATGCTCGGCGGCGATCTTGCTCGCGCCATAGACCGTGTCCGGTTGCGGGCGCGTCGTCTCGTCCGCGATGCCGGTGATCGCCTCGCCGTAGATCTCGACTGTCGAGCAGACGACGACGCGGCCGGCTTTGGTCAGGCGCGCCGCTTCGAGCACGTTCGCCGTGCCGGTGGCATTGATGTTCCAGATCTCCAGCGGCCGGTCCGCCATCACCATCGGGCCGGAGACCGCGCCGCAATGAAACACCGTGTCGAACGGCGTCTGCTGCATCAGCGCGTGCACGGCCACGCCGTCGCGCACGTCGAGCGCGGCCATTCCCTGCGGCAGGGCGGCGTCGCCCGCGATATCCGTCGCAACCACGTCGGCCTGCTGTCGCCTGAGCGTCGCGACCAGCGCCGCGCCGAGGAAGCCGTTGGCGCCGGTCACCAGCACGCGGCCGAGTTTCCGTTGCGAGGTATTCACGATGTCCGCTCCGCCGCCCGTCAGAATCGATCTTGTAACAAATGAAAGACGCGTGCTACTGATCTAACAAATGAAATATGACCCGATCAAGGGTTGAGCATGGGCGGCATGGCGATCCTCACGGTCAGCGATCTGCGCAAGAGCTTCGGCGGCGTGCGCGCGCTCGACGGCGTGAGCTTCGACATCCATGAAGGCGAGCTTGCGGGATTGATCGGGCCGAACGGCTCGGGCAAGACGACGGCCTTCAACCTGATCACCGGCGTCTTCAAGCCGACCGGCGGCGAAATCGCATTCCGCGGCACGCGGGTCGAAGGCAACACGCCGGATCGCAACGCCGCGCTCGGCATGTCGCGCACCTTCCAGAACATCCGGCTGTTCCGCGATCTGCCGGTGATCGACAACGTCATGGTCGGGCTGCATATGCGTCACGGGTCGGGCTTCTGGCCGACCATCCTGCGGCTGCCCACCGCGCGGCGCTCGGAGGAGGAGATCCGCAAGCGTGCCTTGGAGGCGCTGGACATGCTGGGCCTCGCGAGCCGGGCGGCGCGGATCGTCGGCAGCCTGCCCTATGGCGACCAGCGCAAGGTCGAGTTCGCCCGGGCGCTGGCGACCGAGCCCAGCCTGCTGCTGCTCGACGAGCCGACCGCGGGCATGAATCCCCAGGAGACCGCCGAGCTCGGCCGCATCATCCAGCGCCTGCATCGCGACCTCAAGATCACGACCCTGCTGGTCGAGCATGACATGAAGATGGTCATGGGCATCTGCGAGCGGCTGATCGTGATCAATCAGGGCAAGCTGCTCGCCACCGGCGCACCGGCCGAGATCAAGGCCGATCCTTCCGTCATCGAGGCCTATCTCGGCCGGCGGCGAAAGGACGGCCATGCTGCGGCTTGAAAATATCCATGTCCGCCGCGGCGGCACCCATGCCTTGCGCGATGTCAGCCTGGAGATCGAGGAGGGCGAGATCGTCGCGCTGATCGGCGCCAACGGCGCCGGCAAGACCACGACCTTGGCCACCATCTCCGGCCTGTTGCGGCCGCAGAGCGGGCGGATTTTGTTCCGTCCCGAACGCGGCGCGCCCGAGGTCGATCTCGCCACGATGCGCGCCGAGGCGATCGTCGCCGCGGGCATCTCGCATTGCCCGGAGGGCCGGCAGGTCTTTGCCAATCTCTCGGTCACGGAGAACCTGCGGATCGGCGCTTTCTTGCGCAAGGACAAGGCGGCGATCGAGAAGGACATCGCCGAGATCCAGGCGCAGTTCCCGATCCTGCGGACCCGTGCCCAGCTTCCGGGTGACCGGCTCTCCGGCGGCGAGCAGATGATGCTGGTGATCGGCCGCGCCCTCATGAGCAAGCCGCGCCTGCTGCTGCTCGACGAACCGTCGCTCGGCCTGGCGCCGCAGCTCGTCGAGCAGATCTTCGACATCCTGGCCGAGATCCGGCGCCAGGGCGTGACCGTCCTGCTGGTCGAGCAGAATGCCAGCATGGCGCTCGAGCTCGGCGACCGCGCCTATGTGCTGGAGGCGGGGAGCCTGGTGCTCTCCGGCCGCGGCAAGGAGCTCGCCGACAACCCCGACATCCAACGCGCCTATCTGGGAGGGGCGTGATGAACAGCGCTTACCTGCTTTCGCAAGTCGCCAACGGCCTCATTCTCGGCAGCATGTATGCGCTGATCGCCATCGGCTTCTCCATGATCTACGGCATCGTGCGGCTGATCAATTTCGCCCATGGCGATATCTTCACCATCGGTGCCTTTGCGACCCTGGCCAGCATCTCGGTCTTCGAGCTGCCCTTCCCGGTCGCGCTGGTCGTCGTCCTGGTGGTCGGCGCGCTGTGCGGGCTGCTGATCGAGCGTGCTGCCTTCCGGCCGATGCGCGGCGCGCCCCAGGTGACCGGATTCATCGCCTCCCTGGCGGTCTCGATCATGATCGAGAACCTGGCGGTGCTGACGGTCAGCGCCCAGCCGCGCACCTTCGCGGTGCCGCCTTATCTGAATCAGCTCATCCCTCTCGGCAGCCTCACCGTCCGCATGATCGACATCGCGATCGTCGTGCTGGCGATCGTGCTGATGATCGCGCTGGTCCTGTTCGTGCGCTTCACCAAGACCGGGGTGGCGATGCGGGCGACGGCGGAGAATTACGACGTCGCCCGGCTGATGGGCATCAACATCAACCGCATGATCGGCCTCGCCTTCGCGATCGGCAGCGGGCTCGCCGCCGTGGCCGGGCTGATGTGGGGCACCAAATATGGGCAGATCAGCCCGCTGATGGGCGTGCTGCCGGGCTTGAAGGCCTTCGTCGCGGCGGTGATCGGCGGCGTCGGCTCGACCGCGGGAGCGGTGCTCGGCGGTTATGTGCTCGGCATGGCGGAGGTGCTGTTCATCGGCCTGCTGCCGCCGGAATTTTCCGGCTATCGCAATGCCTTCGTCTTCGGCGCGCTGATCCTGGTCCTGCTGGTGATGCCCAACGGCATCCTCGGCCGCAGCACGGAGCAGCGGGCATGAACGCGATCGGCAACCCGCGCGATACCTTCCTGCCACGCTTTGCCGTGGCGGCGATGGTCGGCGCGGTTCTGGTCTATGCCTCCCAGCAGAGCTTCAACCCCTATATCCTATCGATCATCCAGTTCATCGGGCTCAACATCATCCTGGCAGTGAGCCTGAATGTGACGAACGGCTTCATCGGGCTGTTCTCGCTCGGCCATCCGGCCTTCATGACCATCGGCGGCTATGTGACCGCGCTCCTGGTCATCCCACCCGAGCGCAAGACCGCCTTGCTGCCCGATCTGCCGGGCTTCATCGCCTCCCAGGAATGGTCCTTCCTGCCGGCGCTCCTGGCCGGCGGCCTGGTGGCCGCGGTGGTGGCGCTGATCGTCGGCTTTCCCGTGCTGCGCCTGCGCGGCCATTATCTGGCGGTCGCGACCCTGGGCCTGATCTTCATCGTGCAGAGCTTCGCGGTGAACCTGCGCGGCGTCACCCGCGGGGCGCTGGGCCTCAGTGGCCTGCCGGCGCTCACCAATCTCTGGTGGGTCTATCTCTTCTGCCTGGTGACGATCTATGTCTGCTGGCAGTTGAAGCATTCATCGCTCGGCCGGACCATGCTGGCGATCCGCGAGAACGAGCTCGCGGCCGCCTGCCTCGGGGTCAAGGTTGCGCGCTTGCGGATCCTGTCTTTCGTGCTCGGCGCGGCCCTGGCCGGCATTGCCGGTGGGCTCTGGGTGCATCTCGTCACCCTGATCAGCCCGAGCTCGTTCTCCTTCATCCTGGCCTTCGAGATCGTGGTGACGGTGGTGCTGGGCGGCACGGGATCGATCACCGGCGCGGTGCTGGTGGCGACCGTGCTTTCCGTCCTGACCCAGCTCCTCCGTCCGGTGGAGGAGGCGGCCAATCTCTTCGGCGCGAGCCAGATGATCGTCGCGCTGGTCGTTCTGATCGTCCTGATCACGCGGCCCAAGGGCCTGTTCGGGACGGCGGAGCCCGATCTTGTCGGCTGGTTGCTGCGGCCGTTTCGGAAGTCGAAAGCAGCATGATGCGTTTTCAACAGGGAAGGGAGCAACAATGCAGAATACGATGAAGAAACTGGCCATGGCGGCCGTCATAGGTCTTTCGACCGCCTTCGCGCTGCCGGCGCTGGCGGACGACATCAACATCGCCGCGCTCTACAACGTCTCCAGCGGCGGCTTGACTTCGCTCGACGTGCCGTCGCTGAACGGTGCGAAGCTGAAGGCGAAGATGATCAACGATGCCGGCGGCCTGCTCGGCGGCAAGAAGATCGTCATCACCGCGATCGATACCAAGAACGACACCGGCGAGACCGCGACCGCCGCGAAGCGCGCCGTCTCCATCCCGGGCCTGGTCGCCGGCATCGGCGAGAGCGACACGACCTTCGTCCTGGCTCTGGGGCCCTTGTTCCAGACCGCCAAGATCCCGTTCGTGACCTCGGGCGCCACCTCGCCGGACCTGCCGGGCATGGTGGGGGATGACATGTTCCTCGTCCCCTTCGGCGACGATGTGCAGGCCCATGCGATGGCGGAATATGCCTACAACACCCTCGGCGTCCGGAATGTCGCCGTCTGGACCGACAATGCCATGGACTACACGACCGGCCTTTCGAAATACTTCAAGGAGCGCTTCACCGCCTTGGGCGGCAAGGTCGTGCTCGAGGACGTGTACACCACCACCGACCAGGACTTCTCCGCCCAGGTCGCCCGCCTGCAATCGACGCAAGGGGTCGACGCTTTGTTCGCCTCGTCGGGTCCCGATACCGCCGGCATCATCGTGAAACAGGTGCGTGAGGCCGGGCTGAAGCTGCCGATCTTCGCCGGCGACGGCTTCGACACCGATCTCATCGTCACGGTGCCGGGCAAGGACCTCTCGGACAACATCTACTTTACGACCCATGCCTATGTCGGCCTGGATAGCGGCCCGGCCAACGAGTTCCGCGCCGCCTATAAGAAGGAGTACGGCAAGGACCCGGAGAACGCCTTCGCGGCCCTCGGCTATGACGCCATGGGCCTCGTCGCCGATGCGATCACCCGGGCGAACTCGACCGATCCGGTCGCCGTGCAGAAGGCGCTGGCGGAGACCCAGCACTACGATGCGGTCACCGGCACGATTGCCTATCCCGCCGGCAAGCGGGTCCCGAGCAAGCCGGTCGCCATCATGCATGTGCAGAAGGGCGACGTGAAACTCGAGACGACGGTCACGCCGCAAGGCTGACAGCGAACGGAACGAAGCCCGGCCGCGCCATGCGCGCGGCCGGGCGAGCTTCCACAGAATGGAGATCGAGCGTTGACTGGGAATGCGACCCTGCTCCAGGCGGGCGATCCGTCGGCCGTCGGCTTGGAGAACGCCTCGGCGAAATCGCCCATCCTTTTCATTTCCGATCACGCCGGCCGCGCCATCCCGAAACGGCTCGGCACGCTCGGGCTGGACGAGGCGGAGCGGTCGCGTCATATCGGCTGGGATATCGGCATCTACGGCGTGACGACCAATCTCGCCCGATCGCTCGGCGCCACCTATGTCTTTCAGCCGTATTCGCGACTGGTGATCGACTGCAATCGCCGCCCGGGGGACGCGCAGTCGATCGTGGTCGAGAGCGATGGCACCGTCGTTCCGGCCAACCGCGACATCTCCGCCGTCGATCGCCGCAGCCGCGAGAGCGAGATCTTGGAGCCCTATCATCGCGCCATCGACGAGGTGCTTGCCGACCGCGCCCGGCGCGGCCAGCCGACCGCCATCATCGCCATGCACAGTTGCACCGACCGGCTGAAGCGCGACAAGGAGAGGCGGCCCTGGCATGTCGGCGTGATCGCCGAGACGGACTGGCGGATCGGCGACCCGCTGATCGAGCTGCTCGAGGCCGAGACCGGCTACGTCATCGGCCGCAATCAGCCGTATAGCGTCAACATGGCGGCCGATTATACTGTGCCGATCCATTGCGAGGCGCGGGGAATTCCTTACGTGGAGATCGAGCTTCGCCAGGACCTGATCGGCGACGAGAAGAGTCAGGCCGAATGGGCGCGACTGCTCGCCGGTATTTTCCCGCGTGCGCTCGATATGTCCAACATCCTCGCCGCGTGATGCCGAGTCCGAAGAAAGCATCGAAGTCCACCGCCCCTGCCGCGGGGCCGTCCTCGATCGAGGAACGGGTCCGGCAGGAGCTGCAGGCTCTATCGGAGGCCGAGCGCCGGGTGGCCCATGCGCTGCTCGGCGAGTATCCAATCGCCGGTCTGGAGACCGTGGCGAAGTTCGCCAAGCGGGCGGGAACCAGCGGCCCGACCATTCTCCGATTCATCGGCCGGCTCGGCTTCGCCAACTATGCCGAATTCCAGGACGCGCTGCGCAGCGAGATCCATATCAGCCTGCAGGGCCCGTTGACCCGCTACCCGACCATGCCGCGGGGCGAGCAATCCGGGTTGTTCGATCAGGTGACGGAGGCGATCTGCAAGAGCGTCGCCGGCGCGGCGCAGAACGTGCGGCGCGGCGACTTCGCGCAGATCGTCAACCGCCTCAGCGATCTCGATCGCAACATCTTCCTGCTGGGCGGCCGCTTCAGCTGGATGCTCGCCTCGTATTTTCACCACTATCTGCGCGAGCTGCGGCCGGGTACCCGGATCGTGCGCGATTCGAGCGCGGCCTGGGCCGACTACCTGCTCGACGTGCGCAAGGGCGACGTGCTGATCGTCTTCGATTTCCGCCGCTACCAGAAGGACGTGCTGGAATTCGCGCGCGGCGCCCATGCGCAGGGTGCGGAGATCGTCCTGATCACCGACATCTGGTATTCGCCGATCACCACCCTCGCGAAATTCGTTCTGGCTTGTCCGGTCAGCATCCCCAGCGCCTTCGATACCGGCGTTCCCGGCCTCGCCATGGTCGAGATCCTCACCGCCGGCGTGATCGAAAGGCTCGGCGGACGCGCCAAGGACCGGATCGCCGGCCTCGAGACACTGCGCCACAATTTCAAGCTCGGAGACTAGGACATGGCTGCCCGTCCCAGGAACGTAAAGCCGGCTGCGGCGGAAGCCGCTATGTTGCGCGACCCCCTCACCATGTTCGTCTACTCGGACCTGACCGGTGCCATCCGCGGCAAGGGCTTTCCGACGCGGCTGCTGGCCGGGCGGCTGAAGAGCGGCGTCGGCTGGACGCCGACCAACATCATGTTCACCGCCTTGGGCACCATCGCGCCGTCGCCCTGGGGGCCGCACGGCGACCTGAGCCTGGTGCCGGATCCCGCGACCAAGGTCGATGTCGATTTCGGCGACGGCAGTGCCGCCGAGCGCTTCTTCCTGTGCGACCTGCGAGAGACCGATGGGACGCCTTGGGATTGCTGCCCGCGCAGCTTTCTGAAGAACGCGATCGCCACGCTCGAGCGGGAAACCGGTCTCCACCTGATGGCGACCTTCGAGCAGGAATTCGTCTATTCCGGCGCCAATGAGCGGGTGGGCGACAACTACGCCCTCGACGCGGTGCGCCGGCACGGCAATTTCGGCGAGACCTTCCTCGGCGCGGTGCGTGAGGCCGGGATCGAGGTCGACAGCTACCTCGCCGAATTCGCGCCCGGCCAGTTCGAGGTGACGATGCCGCCGCGCGACGCGCTCGCGGCCTGCGACGCCGCGATCATCGTGCGCGAACTCGCGCGCGGCACCGCCTGGCGGCTCGGCCACAAGGTCACGTTTTCGCCGCGGGTGACACCCGACGGGCTCGGCAGCGGCGTCCACATCCACTTCAGCCTGTGGGACAAGAAGGGCAAGCCGGTCAGCCACGATCCGGCGGGCCCGATGGGGCTCAGCGAACAGGCCGGCCGGTTCCTCGCCGGCGTGATCGCGCATATGCCGGCGCTCTGCGCCTTCACCGCGCCGACGCCGGTCTCCTATCTGCGTCTGAAGCCGCATACCTGGACCGGCGCCTGGTCCAATCTCGGCTACCGCGACCGCGAGGCGGGGATCCGGATCTGCCCGACCTTCGGCGCCGGCAAGGATGCGACCGCGCGGCAATTCAATTTCGAGTACCGCGCGGCCGACGCGACGGCCAATGCCTATCTGCAGCTCGGCGTGATCATCCATGCCGGCCTCGCCGGGCTGAAGAAGCGCCTGCCGATGCCCAAGCCGACCAAGGACCAGGATCCGGAGGCCATGTCCGAGGCGGAACGGGCGAAGCACAAGATCGTCCGCCTGCCGGGCTCGACCAAGGAAGCCCTCGCCGCGCTCAAGGCCGACAAGACCGTGCAGTCCTTCCTGCCGGAGCGGCTGCTGCAGATCTATGTCGCCGGTCATGAAGCGGAATTCGCGCTCTCCGAGGGCTGGTCGCCGCAGGAGATCTGCCGCCGTTACGGAGAGGTCTATTGATGGGCAAGCTCAGCGGACGCATTGCGGTCGTCACCGGCGGCGCCAGCGGCATTGGGCGCGGCATTGCCCTGCTCTATGCCGAGGAGGGTTGCGATCTCGCACTCGTCGATCGGAACCTGGACGGCGCCGAGAAGGTCGCCGCCGCCATTCGTCAACTGGGCCGTCGCGCGATCGCGGTGAAGGCCGATGTCGGCGTCGAGGCGGAGATCGAGGCGGCCTTCGCCGCGATCCGCAAGGAATTCGGCGATCCCGACATCCTGGTCAACAATGCCGGCATCGTCACGGTCGCGCATCTCGAGACCATGCCGACGGCGCAATTCGACGACATGATCCGGATCAACCTGAAGAGCGTCTTCCTCTGCACCCGCGCCGTCCTGCCGGGCATGCGGAAGAAGCGCTATGGCCGCATCGTCAACATCTCGTCGCAGCTCGCCTATAAGGGCGGTGAGGGGATGGCGCATTACGCCGCCGCCAAGGCCGGCATCCTCGGCATCACCCGCTCGCTCGCCTATGAGGTGACCGCGGATAACATCGCGGTCAATGCGATCTGTCCGGGGCCGATCGACACCGACATGAAGCTGCCGAAGGAATGGGCGTCGAAGAAGCAATCCGAGCTGGTGATCGGCCGGCAGGGCAAGGTCGAGGAGATCGCGCCGACCGCCTTGCTCCTGGCTTGCGAGGAGGCGGCGTTCTATGTGGGCGCCACCTTCCATCCCAATGGCGGCGACATCATGGTATGAGCGCAATGAGCACCGAAACCGCAAAGAATCTCCGCAGCCTCGCCGCCGATCTCGCGGAGCGGCGCGTCACGGCCCGCGAACTGCTGGAGCGCAGCGAGGCGGCGCACGATCCGGCGCTGAACGCCTATATTCAATGGGCGCCGGATTTCGCGCGACGCCAGGCCGAAGCCGCCGATGCCGCCTTCGCCGCCGGTATCGTCGCCGGCCCGCTGCAGGGAATACCGACCTCGGTCAAGGACATCTACGGTGTCGCGGGATTGCCGATCTTCGTCGGTAGCCCGCGCGAACTGCCCAAGTCCTGGCAGCGTGAAGGGCCGGTCATCGCGACACTGCGCAAGCAGCTGCCCGTCATCCTCGGCAAGACGCATACCGTCGAATTCGCCTTCGGCGGGCTCGGCGCCAATGCGCATTGGCCGGTGCCGTGGAACCCGCGCGATCGCAAGACGCATCGCGCGCCGGGCGGCTCCAGCAGCGGCGCCGGCGTCTCGCTCGGCGAGGGCACGGCGCTGCTCGCCTTCGGCACCGACACCGCCGGATCGGTGCGCATTCCGGCGAGCTTCACCGGCATGGTCGGCCTCAAGACGACTTGGGGCCGCTGGTCCGCCGACGGCATCGTGCCGCTCAGTCCCAGTCTCGACACGCCCGGCATCCTCACCCGCAGCGTCGCCGATGCGGCTTTCGCCTTCTCGGCGCTCGATGGCGCGGCCGTCGATCGCGTCGACAGCCTTGCCGGTTGCCGCATCGGCGTCGGCCGGCGTTTCTTCTTCGACGATCTCGGTCCAGGCGTGGGAGCCGCGGTGGATCGCGCGCTCGATGTCCTCGGCAAGGCCGGCGCGCGTCTTTCCGAAATGGCGCTGCCGGGCACGGACGAGGTCTACGAGGTCTACTTTCGCGGCGGCATCGTCGCGCCGGAACTCTATCAATTCCTGAAACGCGATCTGCCGGATTGGCTGGAGACGCTCGATCCGCGGGTCGGGCGCCGGATCGACGCCGCGCGCGGCCTCGAGGCCTGGGAATACCTCGATCGCAAGGCGAGCTACGCCGCCTTCGGCCGTCAAGCGGTCGAGGCGCTGAAATCGGTGGACATCCTCGTGACGCCGACCACGCCGATCACGGCGCCGACGCTCACGGAATTCGCCGACGATGCCAGCTATGGCAAGCTGAACATGCGGGCGTTGCGGAACACGTCGGTCGTCAGCTTCCTCGGCCTCTGCGCGCTGACCCTGCCGATCGGACAGGATGCCGCCGGCATGCCGATCGGGCTGCAACTGATCGCGCGGCCGATGGGCGAGCCGAAGCTGCTGGCACTCGCCGCCGCCGCCGAGCGCGCCTTCGCCAAAGCCGATATCTGGACGCCGCCGGCGTCCCTGGACTGATCAAGGGAGTGAACCGATGAACCAGCCCCTCGCGATGCAGCGGGCCGAGGATGCCAAGCTCACCCGCAACCGTCCCTTCGAGCCCAGGCGCACTTGCCTGCTCCTGGTCGATACCCAGAATATCGTCTGGAACCCGGAGGTCGCGCAGCGCCATCCCTATTTCGACGAGCAGCTTCGCAACACGGTGGTGCCGAACCT
>DASZYM010000034.1:0-17981 GCA_035545355.1 Dongiaceae bacterium | reverse complement strand
AACGAAACGGGCGGGCAGACGATGCCCGCCCGCCGGTCGTCAAGTCCCGTCTATTGTCCGCTCTGGATGCCGTTGAAGGCTTCGACCCAGCTCTTGTAATCGACGCAGGTCTTGCCGCTGCCGCAATCCTTGATCGGCGTCTTCCAGAAATGGATCTTGTCGAACAGCTCGGAGCCCTGGCTCTTGCAGAGCTCCTCGCCCAGGATCTTCTCCTTGCAGGCGACCGGTACCGCCGGGACGCTGCCGAACCAGGCGGCGACACCCGCCTGCGTGGCCGGATCGAGCGAGTGCTCCAGCCACATATAGGCGCAGTTCGGATGCGGGGCGGTGGTCGCCATCATCGTGGTGTCCGACCAGCCGGTCGATCCTTCCTCGGGAATGGTCGAGCCGACCTTGATCGTCGCCTTGCTGTCGCCGGCGATCGTGTTCACCTGGTAGGGCCAGGAGGTCGAGGCGACGATGCCCTCGCTCTTGAACTCGTCGATCTGCGCCGTGGCGTCGGTCCAGTACTTGGCGACCAGCTCGCGCTGCTGCTTCAGGAGATCGACCGCGGCGTCGAACTGCTTCTGGTCGAGGTAATAGGGATCGGTGATGCCGAGATCGGGATTGTGCTTCATCAGGTAGAGCGCCGCATCGGCGATGTAGATCGGACCGCCATAGGCCTCGACCCGCCCCTTGTTCGACTTGCCGTCGGGCAGGGTCTGCTCCTTGAAGACCACGTCCCAGGATTTCGGCGCTTCCTTGAAGACGTCTGCATTGTACATCAGTACGTTCGGGCCCCACTGATAGGAGGCGCCGTAATGCTTGCCGTCGACCGTGTGCCAGGGCGCGTTCTGCAGCCGGGGATCGATGGTCGAATAGCTCGGGATGAGGGAGGTGTTGATCTCCTGCACCGTGCCGCCGCGAATGAGGCGCATGGTGGCGTCGCCCGAGGCGGTGACGAGGTCATAGCCGCCCGCATTCATCAGCGAGACCATCTCGTCCGAGGTGCCGGCGATCTTCACCGAGACCTTGCAGCCGGTCTTCTTCTCGAACGGCGTCACCCAATCGTAGTTCTTGTCGTCCGAACCGTTCTCGATATAGCCGGCCCAGGCGATGATGTTGACCGCGCCCTCGCCCTGTCCGACCTTCTGCATCATGTCGGCCGCTGCCATACCCGAATATGCCGCGCAGATCGCCGCCGCGGCGGTGGCCAGCATTAGCTTTGTTGAAACTGCCATCATCTTTCTCCCTGCATGGCTTGATCTTTTACGATCCGAATCCGGATTGTGTGAAACGGTAGCCCGGCCGCCGGGGTTTTGAAACCCCCTAAAGCATGGGATTCAGGCGGTTTTCGCGTCGGCGAAGAAGGACCGGAACGAAGCCAGAAGCGTTTCGCGCGGGATGTCGCGCGTGATGAAGACCAGCCGCGAATGCCGGTCCTCGTCCGGCCAGGCCGCCAGCATCACCGGCGGATGGAACAGGTGCTGGACCCCATGGACCGCGACCGGCGCGGTCTCGCCGGCGACGTTCAGGATGCCTTTGATGCGCAGCAGATTCTCGCCGTGGCCGGCGATCAGCATCTCGATCCAGTCGATGAAGACCGCCCAGTCCAGCGGCCGATCCCAATCGATGGCGAAGGCCGAGATCCGCGCATCGTGCCGGTTCACGTCATGCGGGTCCTGGTCGCGATGATCATGGCCCTCATCTTGCGCATGCCGGTGTCCATGACGATGCCCGTGGTCATCGTTGTGGCCGTGATCGGCATAGGCCTCGGCCTTCAGCCAGCGGCGGACGTCGAGGCTCTTGGTCTCGGGATTGTAAAGGCCCGCGTTCAGCAGCTCGGCCGCATCGATCTCGCCGTTATTCACCGCGAAGATCGGCGCCGCCGGATTGAGAAGGCGCAGCCGGCGCCTGAGCGCCTCGATCCGCATCGGATCGGCGAGATCGCTCTTGGTCAGCAGCAGGCGATCGGCGACCGCCGCCTGCTTCACCGATTCCATCTGGCGGTCGAGCTGGTCCATGCCGTTGACGGCGTCGACGGTCGCGATCACGCCGTCCAACCGGTAGCATTCGGAGACCAATGGATCGCGCATCAGCGTGTGCAGGACCGGCGCCGGGTCGGCGAGACCGGTCGTCTCGATCACGACGCGCTTGAAGGCGGGGATCTCGCCGGCCCGCCGGCGGAAGAACAGGCGCCGCATCGTGTCCACGAGATCGCCGCGGATGGTGCAGCAGAGACAGCCGCTGGAGAGCAGCACGGTGTCGTCCTTGGCCGCCTCGACCAGCATGTGATCGAGGCCGACTTCGCCGAACTCGTTGATGATGACCGCGGTATCCGCCATCGCCGGCTGCGGCAGCAGATGCTTGAGCAGCGTGGTCTTGCCCGAGCCGAGGAAGCCGGTGATGACGGAGACCGGGATGCGCTCGACCGGGACCGCGTCGGTCATACCGCCGTCTCGATCCGCTTCAGGCCATGCTGGAACCAGAGCGCGGCGGTGAGCAGCAGGACGGCGCCGGCCTGATGCGAGACCGCGAGCGGCAGCGGCACGACCAGCATGAGGGTGGCGATGCCGAGCGTCACCTGCAGGATGACGGCGAGGATCAGCAGCGTGGTGCGGCCCGGCAGCAGCGTGCCCATGGCGGCGCGCACGGCGAGCAGAAGCACCAGCAGCGTGACCAGCAGGGCGCCGCATCGGTGCAGGAACTGCGCGGTGCCGGGATCCTCGGTGATGCTGCGCCACCAGGGCGCCATGCCGAAGACGTCGGGCGCGATCAGCGCGCCGTTCATCAGCGGGAAGTCGTTGTAGATGAGGCCGCCGTGCAGGCCGGCGACCAGGCCGCCCAAGGTGATCTCCAGCGCGATCATCGCGATCAGCAGCCAGCCGTGCGGCTTCAGCCGGCGGGCCCGGGCCTGCGCGTCGTCGAGCGCATCGGGATCGAGCAGGTCGAAGGCCGACCAGAGGATCAGCGCATAAATCAGCAGCGCCATCAGCAGATGGATCACCAGCCGGTACTGGCTGACGGAATCGCGGTCCTCGAAGCCGCTCGCCACCATGTACCAGCCGACCGCGCCTTGCAGCGCGCCCAGCACGAAGATGGCGGCGAGGCGCGGCCACCCCACGCGGCTGCCTTTGCCGAAATAGCCTTTGAACAGGAAGAAGAGGAAAGGCACGAAGAAGACGATGCCGATCAGGCGGCCCCAGAAGCGGTGGCTCCATTCCCACCAGAAGATGCCCTTGAAGCCGCCGAGGGTCATGTCGGGATTGATGTGCTTGTACTGGGCGATGCCGCGATAGAGACCGAACACGCGGTCCCATTCGGCGGCGCTCATCGGCGGCAGCGCGCCCATCAACGGGTTCCATTCCATGATGGAAAGGCCGCTGCCCGAGAGCCGGGTGATGCCGCCCAGCACCACCATCACCAAGATCATCGCGGCACAGATCAGCAGCCAGATGCCCACCGCGCGGTCGCGCGCGGCGGCCGAGCGGATATCGGCCGGTGCGGCGGCGGAGGCGGCGACTTGGCTCATGATGCCGGGAACATAGAGGGATTGCGGCGAAACGCCAGTCTGCTCATGGACTATCGGCTCATGGGCTAGGGCTTGCGGCGATACTTGTCCGGCAGCAGGGATTCGACCGGCCGGCGCTCGGGTCCCCGGCTGCCCGCCAGCAGCACCACGGCGCCCGGCGCGAAGTCGTTCAGCATCTCGCGGCAGATGCCGCATGGCGAGACGAGCTGCGGCTCGCGGTGCTGCTCGCGGGGGCGGGGATGGCGCACCGAGACGATGGTGTCGATCCCTTGCTCGCCCGCGGCCATGGCCTGGCCGACCGCCACCGCTTCGGCGCAGACCGAGGCGCGTCCGACATAGGTATCGAGATGCAGGCCGGTGTAGACCTTGCCGCTCTTGCCGCGCACCGCCGCGGCGATGTGGTGGCGGTTCTCGACATAGCGTGCGTTGATGAGGTCGACCGCTTCCTGGATCAGTTCCCGATCGCCTTGGGACAGGACGGGGCCGGCGGCTTTAGGATCGTTCATGCGAGGGTTTTGTTCCGGCTCTTTCAATGGGCCGCCATGGTCCGGGGTCGCGGCGGCCGAGTCAAGGAAGCCGGGTGCGGCGGATCGCATCGACGAAAACCCCGCGAGACCTGCGTCTCGCGGGGTCCGAGACGTCGCGGCCGGCGGCGATCAGTTCGCCTTGATCTGGATCTTCCTGGTCTTGGCCTCGACCTCGGCGGGCCGCGGCACGACCACCTTGAGCACGCCCTTCGAGAAGTCGGCGGTGACCTTGTCGCCCTCGGCGCCGTAAGGGAGCTGGACCGAGCGCGCGAAGCTGCCATAGGACCGCTCCATCACGTGATAGCCCTTCTCCTTGTCGCCTTCCTCCTTCTCGACCTTCTTCTCGCCGCGGATGGTGAGGACATCGTCGGAAAGCTCGACCTCGACGTCGCTCTCATCGACGCCGGGAAGCTCGGCCGTGATCTCGATCCCGGTCGCGGTTTCCTTGACGTCCATGCGCGGCACGCCGGCGCCGCCCGACGCGGCCGGCAAGCCGCCGGTACCGAAACCCTTCAACACGTCATCGAACATGCGATCCATTTCGCGGCGCATCGAGGTGAACGGATCGAAATCCGTGCCGACGCGGCCGGGCGCGCCGGAGCGCGCAAAAGGCATCAGGGACTTGAAGCTCATGTCATCCTCCGTATCTGAGCAATGATGCCGGACACCGCCCTCGGGAGGCGCGGTTCCGTACGATTTTCAGATAGGAAGCGGGCGCCTTCGGCTCAAGAGGCCGACCGGCGCAAAGGCCCGGCGCAACGCTTATGCCGCAGGCTCTTCCGGCGTGTCGAGATTGGCGGTGACGACACGGTTGCGGCCGCCGGTCTTCGCCTTGTAGAGCATGCGGTCGGCGAGATCGAGCAGCTCGTTGGCGTTCATCTCGCGGCTCGGCCGCGCCGAGGCGAGGCCGACGCTCAACGAGACGTATTGCCAGCCCCGCGAATGCTCGTGCGGGATGGCGAGACGCCTGACCGCCAGCAGCAGACGGTCGGCCACCAGCGCCGCTTCGTTGGCGCCGGTATCCGGGAGCAGGATCACGAATTCCTCGCCGCCGTAGCGGGCGACCATGTCGGCCGGGCGCAAGGCGGCGCCCTCCAACGCCTTGGCGACCCGGCGCAGGGCTTCGTCGCCCGCGAGATGGCCGTAGGCGTCGTTGAACTGCTTGAAATCGTCGATATCGGTCATCAGCAGCGAGATCGCGGCATTGCGCCGGATGGCGCCGCGCCATTCCTTCTCCAGCGCCTCGCCGAAGGCCCGCCGGTTGGCCAGCCCGGTCAGTCCATCCACCGCCGAGAGCCGGCGCAACTGGTCGCGCTGCCGCTTCAGGTCGATGTGGTTGCGGACCCGGGCGCGCAGGATCGGCTGGCTCAGCGGCTTGGTGATGTAATCGATGGCGCCGAGCTCGAGGCCCTTGGCCTCCTCGCGCTCCTCATCCATCGCGGTCACGAAGATGACGGGAATCTCGCGCGTCACGGGATCGGCTTTCAGCAGCCGGCAGAGCTGGTAGCCGTCCATGCCGGGCATGCGGATGTCGAGCAGGATCAGATCGGGCTCTTCCCGGAGCGCGATCTTCATCGCGGTCTCGCCGTCGCCCGCCGTCAGCACTTTGTGCTCGGTGCCCAGGATGGTCGCGATCAGTTCGAGCGTGTTGGCGGTGTCGTCCACCACCAGGATCGTGCTCGTCTGAGGCGTGAGCGCATTCATTAAGGCGGTCGACTCGATTTGCAGTTCCAGAAACTCGGGCCGAAGCTACCGGATCGTGTCCTGCGTCACAACCGGCGCCGATTCCGGCGCATGGCGCTGGACGGCCGGTCGAGCCGGCTCTCACGATCGGTCTTAAAGCCGGATTCTCAAGAAATTGGTAAGGAATTTCGTGCGAAGTTGACCGGCATTTTCGAGTTCTGAGTCGCTGTCGAGACAGCTATCTTTTGACAGAGCGGCCAAGGGCTTATCGGGGGTGACCAAAACTATCAAGTATTCGACACAAAATCGGCCGAAGTTGTTCGCAAACGCTTCAATAATGCTCAAGCATATCAATACATTATCATGTGTTTGGCTACCGCCGATTTACTTGTCATCCGAAGGGGTCCACTTATTCTAATCGACGTGGGCCGGGGTGATTTTGAAGCGAGATCGCCCAAGACCGACAAAGCGGACCGCGCCGTGCGGAACGCGGCTTTACGAGGAGAGATCGATGAAGCGCATTCGTAAATTCCTGAAGTCGGATAAGGGCGCGACGGCCATTGAATACGGTCTGATCGCGGCTCTGATTGCCGTCGTCATCATCGCCGCCCTGCAGCTGACCGGTAACAGCCTGAAGGCGGTGTTCAACAACGTCGGCTCGACGCTGAGCTCGACCGTCGCCAACTAAGACGGCGCGCCGCCGGTCCTTCGAGGGGATCGGCGCGCTCCGAGTGGCATAGGAAGATCGGCGGCTTCGGTGATGAGGCCGCCGATTTTCTTTTGGCCGGACAGGATTGCTAGGCGGTGACCTTCTCGGTCTTGAACTCGACGATCTTGGCCTGGTTGCGCCCCGCGGTCTTGGCCGCGTAGAGCGCGTCGCCCGCCAGCTTGAACAGGCCGGCGCGATCGTTATCCCGGTGCGGGTAGCAGGAGGCGACGCCGATGCTGATGGTGACGATCGGCGCGGCGTCGGAATGGGCGTGCGGCAGGGCCAGCGAACGCACCGCGTTCAGCAGCCGGTCCGAGACGACCTGCGAGCCCTTGGCGTCGGTATCCGGCATCAGGCCGACGAACTCCTCGCCGCCGTAGCGCGCGATCACGTCGCCGGGGCGCATCATCGCCTTGGCCATGGCCTGGGCCACCATCTTCAGGCAGTCGTCGCCGGCGAGATAGCCGTAGGCGTCGTTATAGGCTCGCAGATGGTCGAGGTCGGCCAGCAGCAGGGTGAGCGGCGCCTGATGGCGCGCGGCCCGGCGCCACTCTTTGTCGAAATCCTCCTCGAAGCTGCGGCGATTGGCGACGCCGGTCAGGCCATCGACCGAAGACAACCGGCGCAGGAAATCGCGCTGCTTCTTCAGCTCGAGCTGATTGCGCACGCGCGCCAGCACGATCGGCGGACTGACGGGCTTGGCGAGATAGTCGACCGCGCCCATGGCGAGGCCTTTGGCTTCCTGACGCTCCTGGTCCATCGCGGTGACGAACATCACCGGGATGTCCTTGGTGAAGGGATTGGCCTTCAGCCGGTCGCAGATCTCGTAGCCGTCCATCCCCGGCATCATGATGTCGAGGATGATGAGGTCCGGCTCTTCGGAGGCGGCGAGGTTGAGCGAATCCGGGCCGTTGGTCGCGGTGACCACGTTGTAGACTTCGCGCAAGACCACGTTGAGGATGGCGAGGTTGGTGGGCGAATCGTCCACCACCAAGATCAGTTCCTTTTCCCTGGTCATTCCCCGAGGTGCTCTCCGATGCGCCGCTGTTGCCCCGTGCGCTCTCCCCGATATCGATCGCCGTGGGCGAGCAATTTGTATCACCTTCCGCCGGGATGCGAAACCGCCGACCAAGCGGCTGAAATTGCATGCAAGGCCGCGATCCGGACCATCGCATTTCCCGCGCGCGTACCGATCGCTTAATGGCTTCGCATCGCACGCACCTTCCGGTGATGGCGACGAAGCAGAGACTCGGCGGCGGCCGGTCGCGGCGATGCAGTCCGCTTCGTCGGTGCTCTCGCGCCGACCGGTCGCGCCGCCGCCGGTGCGTATAGCGATCCGCCGATCCGGTTGCCGCACGATCGCTCGGGCGACACCATTGCAACCGCTCTTCGATTGCCGGCGACGACTTCCATGCCGGAGCGCCGCCGCGCGACCGCCCGTTGCATTTCTTTGCCGCCTCCCGCACCGGGGAGATCGATTTGGGAGACCGGTTGCGCGAGCACGCGGCTCCGCCGCGCTCCGGTTGTGGCGGTTGCCCGGCAGGCTGCATACTGCGAAATGCCGGGCGGAATGTCCGATCGCAGCGGCGTGCAGATCCGGGGACCGGCGTGTCGCCCTCCGAGCCAATCGCCGAGATGGCCTTAGGTCGGAATGCCTGCAGCGGGGCGTGCGGCCTTGCGAGGTATCGTTAAAACAGCTATCCTCTGTGGGGATAATCTTCCACCATGGGGGCCAGAAAATCGCCGGGCCTGAATGGGCGGTGCTTTGTTATGCGGCGATGATGGGAAGAGAAAGTCGATGCTCAAGATTCGCAAATTCTTCAAGTCCGACGCCGGCGCTACGGCGATCGAGTACGGCCTGATCGCCGCCTTGATCGCGGTGGTCATCATCGCGGCGTTGCAGCTGACCGGGAACAGCCTGAAGGCCGTGTTCAACAATGTCGGCTCGACGCTGAGCTCGACGGTCAGCAACTGATCCGCTGTCGTTATCGCGCACCGCGGCGGGGCGAGCGTAGATTTGGTGCTGCGGAGGCGGGGGCAACGGCAATCGAATATGCTTTGATTGCCGTGCTCATCAGCGTTTTCATCATCGGGGCTCTCTCTTTCACCGCCAACGGCGTGAAGACGACGTACAACGTCATTACCAATGCGGTGCTCGGGGCGGTGGACAATTGAACCGCCCCGAGGCCGTTTTGGGCCTCTCTTCCACCTGGTGCCGGATCGTCCCGCCCAAGCGCGGACCCGTCCGTGACGGGACATCCGTCCGGCTTCCAGTCCGGCTGTCCGGAGCCATCTGACACCCCATGCACTGGGACCTGCTGAGCCTTCTGCTCGAATGGGGCTTTGCCCTGGCCATGCTGGTATCGGCCGCCTTGGACCTCCGCGCGCGGCGGCTTCCCAACTGGCTCAACCTGGCGGTGGCGCTCGGCTTCCTGCCCTGGGCCTGGGTGAAGGCCCTCGGTTGGAACGCGTTTGCCATCCATGCCGGGGTCGGCGCCGCCGTGCTGGGCCTCGGCTTCGCGCTTTTTGCCGCGGGAGTGATCGGCGGGGGCGATGCCAAGCTCGGCGCCGCGGTCGCCCTCTGGATCGGCTTCTCGTTCGACCTTCTGCGTTTCTTCCTGGTCATGTCGTTTGCCGGCGGGATCCTGGCGGTGTGCGCCCTGATCTGGCAGGCCGCGACGCATCGGCAGCTCACCCGCGCCTTGCCTTATGGGGTGGCGATCGGGGTCGCCGGCCTCGATTTCTGGCTTCGTCACAGCCAGGCGGCCTGCAGTCTGTCAGCTTGCTGACGTGCCACCTGCCACTGCCAGAAAATTAACCGAATCCTCAATACTTTAGTTAACGATGGCCCGCGCCGGCGCAGGCCGCCGGAGGCAGGTCGGAGCGCGCTTTGTGTCACCGAGGAGTCCGGGCCTGTTGGTTAAGATATGGGAGCAATCGACGCTAGGCCGTTGATTTCGGATTATGAATTGCCACCAAGCCCCTAGCTTATTTGCGAGCAATCCGCGATACTGAGGGTGAGCGTGGTCCGGTTCGGGGGCGATTCGGGGCATCGCCTCGGACCATGCAGGGAGGGGACCTGTTATGAGGCCAATCGTTGTCGTTCTGATTGTCCTTGCTCTGGGGGCAGCCGCGGTTGCTGCCTATCTCGTCAATCAGTTTCTGCATTCGCACCAGGCGACCGCCCCGGCGCAAACCGCACAGCAGCAGATCAATACCGAAGATGTGCTGGTTGCCGCCCGGAACATCACGACCGGCAGCGTTCTCGTGGCCGACGATCTGCGCTGGCAGCCTTGGCCGACCTCGGGCGTCGATGCCGAGCGGATGATCGTCAGGCCGAGCGGCGGCGTCGAGCCCCAGGGCCAGGATTCGCAGCAGGATTTCGTCGCCCATATCGCCCGCCGCGACATCATGGCCGGCGAGCCGATGAGCAAGCAGATGGTGATCAAGCAGGGCGACGGCAGCGTCGCCGCCGCCAATCTGAAGGCCGGCACGCGGGCCATCACCATCAACGTCTCGCCGCCCCAGGGCGTCGCCGGGCTGGTCCTCCCCAATGACCATGTGGACGTGATCATGAGCGTGCCGGTGCGCGACCTGACCGGCATCGAAGGCTGGAAGGATCTGGTGCTGCGCTATACATCGGAGACGGTTCTCAAGGACATCCGGGTGGTCGCGATCAACCAGACGATGTCCCACGATCCCAGCAAGGGCATTGCCGAGCCCGGCAACCTCGTGACCTTGGAAGTGACGCCCGCCCAGGCGGAGAAGCTGCTGGTCGCCCAGCAGCTCGGCGCGCTCAATCTGAGCCTCAGGAGCCTGGTGGGATCGCCCGCCGACACCAACGAGCAGACCTATACTTTCGACGTGCGCGCCTCACGGGCCTTGTCGTCGCTGGTCGCCCTCGACCTCCAGGAGGAAGAGGCCGACCTGCCGAAGACCGCGGGCGATGCGCAGCGCCTGGCCAAGGAGCGCGCCAAGCGCAAGACGCAGGTGACCATCAATCGGGGCGGCGCGGTCGCCATTCAGAAGTTCGGCCAATAACATGTTCAGGAATGCAGTCGTCGCGCTGGTCCTTGCGGTCGCGGGCTTCGTCTCCGGCGGCCCCGCCGCCCTGGCGCAGAACGTCCTAACCTCGCCCCCGGGTGAATCGACCCCGGGGCCGACTTCGGCGCTGGTGCAGGCGCTGAACGGGACCCCGGACGAAATCGTTCCGCTGGCGCTCAACAAGACCCTGGAATTGCACCTGCCCAACGCGGTGCGCGACGTCATCGTCGGCAGCCCGGCGATCGCCGACGTCGTGGTGCGGTCGCCGACCCAGCTCTTCCTGGTCGGCCGGGCGATCGGCAACACCAACGTCTTCCTGCTCGATGCCGCCGGCAAGATCATCGAGCGGTTCGAGGTCAACGTGCATCCCGATACCGCCTCGGTCACAGCGGCGCTCAACGACCTTCTGCCCGGCGAGCCGATCAATGTCTCGGGCGCCGGGGATTCGATCGTGCTGAGCGGCACCGTCAGCTCCGACGGCGTCGTGCAGCGCGCCACCTCGCTCGCGCGCCGGTTCGTCGATGGCGACGACAAGCTGATCAATCTGTTGCGCGTCGCCAACGAGCAGCAGGTGATGCTGCGGGTTCGGGTGGCCGAGGTCAGCAAGACCGCGATCAAGAATCTCGGCATCGACTGGAACGTCAGCAATATCGCGGTCAGCAACGGCCTCGTGACCGGCATCCTGCCGGGCGCGACCTCGCTGACCACGCCGGCCACCATCGAGGGCACGGCCAGCAATCTCGGCCCGATCGGGTCGCTCGATGCGACCTTGAGCATGCTCGAGCAGCAGAACCTGGCGCACAGCCTGGCCGAGCCGAACCTTGTCACGGTCTCCGGCGAGGTCGCCAACATCCTGGTGGGCGGCGAGACGCCGATCCCGACCGCCCAGGACAACAACTCGATCACCGTCGAGTTCAAGCCGTTCGGCATCGCGCTCTCCTTCCTGCCGGTGGTGCTTGATTCCGGACGGATCAGCCTGAAGATCGGCACCGAGGTCAGCGCGCTCGACACCACCAACCAGGTGACGATCTGCCCCGGCTGCAGCCCGATCAGCGGTCTCAAGGTCCGGCGCGCCAACTCGGTGGTCGAGCTGCCGAGCGGCGGCAGCATCATGATGGGCGGCCTGCTTTCCAACGATATCACCTCCGGACTGCACGGCATCCCGGGCGCGATGGATATTCCGATCCTGGGGCAGCTGTTCCGCTCGAATGCGTTCCAGCACAACGAGACCGAGCTGGTGATTACCGTGACGGCGCTGATGGTGAAGCCGGTGCAGCCCAAGCTGCTCGCGCTGCCGACCGACGGCTTCGCGCCGGCCAGCGATCTCGACTTCTACTTCCTCGGCCATCTGCAGAACATCTACGTGAAGCAGCCGGTTCCGACCGGCCGCAACGCGCCGACCCTGCAGGGGCCGATCGGATATATCATTCAGTAAGGAGGCGGGGATGAGCACATCGACACGCACTCTGACCCTCGCGACCCTGCTCGGGCTGGGCGCCGTGGTGCTGGGCGCCTGCAATCCGCCCGACATGGAATCCTACGACCCGCATGCCAAGTTCGCGGCCGAGGTGCAGAAGAAGACCGCGGTCATGTTCCTCGAGCCGGCGCCGAGCGGTGCCGTGCGCGGCGACGATCGCGCCCGGATCACCGAGTTCGCCCAGGACTTCCGCGACCGCAATGCCGGACCGATCGGCATCGCCGTCGGCGCCACCAGCAAGGTCGATCCGGCGGCGATCGCCTTTGCCAACCACATCCGGGAATCGCTGGGCGCCCAGGGCATTCCGGCCGAGGCGGTGACCGTGACGCTGCATCCGGAATGGAGCGCCGGCGCTGCCCATCGCGCGACGGTCATGTTTCCGATCTGGGTCGCCGACGTGCCCGATTGCGGCATGACCAACGAATACATGGAAGCGAACTTCTATAACCAGAACTGGGGCAATCTGGGTTGTGCGACCGAGCGCAACACGGCGCTGATGGCGGTCAATCCGCTGGACCTGCAGCAGATGCAGCCGCCGTCCGGGCGCTGGGGCCTGCGCAGCACCGATGTTGTCACGAAATACGGCAATGCTCAGTCTATCGCCAGCCCGGTCGAGACCAACCCGACCAGCACCACCAGCGGCGCCGGTCAGTAAGGGAGCGCGGTTGTGATTCACCGCTTCAACATCGAAGCGTTTCCGCTGACGCGCGAGACCGAGGCCGCGTTGGAAGGCCTGCGCGCCGAGCGCGAGTTTTCCAAGGTCAAGCTCAGCATCCTGTTCGGCGGGCTGCCGCGTGCGGTGAAGCATTACGCCGACAATCCGAGCCCGCGGGTCATCATCGTCGAGGATCCGAGCGGCATCGACCAGTTGCTGAAGAACCTCGAAGGCATGGCCGACGTCGTCGAGCCGGGCCGCAAGGTGATCGTCATCGGCTCGATCAACGACGTGCAGGTCTATCGCCGCCTGGTCAGCCAGGGCGTCAGCGAATACCTGGTCGGCCCGGTCTCGACCCAGGAGATCGTCGAGGCGGTGGTCGAGGCCATCCGCGACCCCTCCGCCAAGCAGCAGGGCCGGTTGATCACCTTCGTCGGCGCGCGCGGCGGTGTCGGCAGCACGACGGTCGCGGCCAACACCGCCTGGACCCTGGCCGACATGACCAAGGATGAGACCATCCTGGTCGATTTCGACCTCAATTTCGGCACTTCGGCGCTGGCCATGAACCTCGACCCGAAGCAGTCGATCGGCGACGCGCTGCTCGACGGCGAGCGGCTCGACAACACGCTGGTCGAGCGCTTCCTCATGGAGCATGACGAGTATCTCTCGGTCATGTCGACCCAGGGCACTCTCAAGGAGATCTACCGGCCGACCACCGAGACGGTGGAGCGTCTGGTCGATCTCGTGCGGCAGATGGCGTCCTATGTGGTGGTCGATTTGCCGCGGCAGTGGAACGACTGGATCTCGAACCTGCTGGTGCTGTCCGACGAGGTCGTGATCACCGCGGCGCCGGATCTCTCGAACCTGCGCGATGCCAAGATGCTGGTCGATTGGATGCGCAGCCGGCGCGGCGAGCAGGCCAACGTCCGCCTGGTGCTGAACCGGCTCGATGCGTCGAAGAAGACGCAGCTTTCGGTCAAGGATTTCCAGGAATCCCTGCGTCTGGCGCCGGTCGGCGTGCTGCCGTTCGAGCCGCAGATCTTCGGCCAGCTTTCGAATAACGGCCAGGTTTTCGGGGAAGGCGCGCGGTCCCACAAGGCCGCGGCGGTCTTCCGGCAATTGGCGACGGCGCTCGGCGCGCGCCAGTCCGAACGCGGCACGAGCACCGGTGGGGGTGGCGGCGGCAACAGCGCCCTGCTCGGTTGGCTCAAGAAGCTGCCGAAAAAGCAGGCGAGTTGACAGCCGGGGCTTCCGGTCTGAAGATTCGCCATTCAGCGGATTTGAGACGAGGAGCCTGAACAGGAATGTTCGGCAAGCGCAGCAGCCCCATCGCGACACCCACGAGCGGAAGCCAGACTCCCGCCGTTCGAGAAGCGGCCCCGCCGCCGGCTCCGCCGACGACGCCGAGACCGAGCGGCACATCTGCAGGCCGCGGCGGCGAGCTCGACTCTCGTCTCGCCGAAATCAAGCTCAACGTCTTCAACGACCTGATGGCGACGGTCGATCTCGGCGAGTTCGCCAAGCTCGATCACAAGTCCGTGCGCGACGCGATCAGCGAGATCGTGTCCGAAATCATCAACATGCGGAACCTGACGCTGTCTGCCGCCGAGCAGCAGATGGTGATCACGGAAATCTGCAACGATGTGCTGGGTCTCGGGCCCTTGGAGCCGCTGCTCGCCCGCGACGACATCGCCGACATCATGGTCAACGGCGCCGACAAGGTCTACATCGAGACCAACGGCAAGATCGAGCTGACCGACATCCGGTTCCGCGACAACCAGCAGCTGATGAACATCTGTCAGCGCATCGTCTCGGCGATCGGCCGGCGCGTCGATGAAGCCAGCCCGATCTGCGACGCGCGCCTGGCCGACGGCTCCCGCGTCAACGTGATCGCGCCGCCGCTCTCGATCGACGGCCCCGCGCTCACCATCCGAAAGTTCCGCCGCGACCGCCTGACCCTCGACAAGCTGGTGCGGTTCGGCTCGATCTCGCCGGCGGGCGGCCGGCTGCTCGAGATCATCGGCCATTGCCGCATCAACACCATCGTTTCCGGCGGCACCGGCTCCGGCAAGACGACGCTGCTCAACTGCCTCACCAACTATATCGACCGCACCGAGCGCGTGATCACCTGCGAGGACGCGGCGGAGCTGCAGCTCCAGCAGCCGCACGTGGTGCGCCTGGAGACCCGGCCGCCCAACCTCGAGGGCGTCGGCCAGGTGACGATGCGCGACCTGGTCAGGAACTGCCTGCGTATGCGTCCCGAGCGGATCATCGTCGGCGAGGTGCGCGGACCCGAGGCCTTCGACCTGCTGCAGGCGATGAATACCGGCCACGACGGCTCGATGGGCACGATCCACGCCAACAACCCGCGCGAATGCGTGTCGCGTCTCGAGAACATGATCGCCATGGGCGGCTACAACCTCCCGGCCAAGACGGTGCGCGAGCATATCGCCGGCGCGATCCAGGTCGTCGTGCAGGCGGCGCGCCTGCGCGACGGCAGCCGCAAGATCACCCATGTCTCCGAGGTGCTGGGCATGGAAGGCGAGGTCGTGACGCTGCAAGACCTCTTCGTCTTCGAGATCACCGGCGAGGATGCGCAGGGCCGCATCACCGGCCGCCACCGCTTCACCGGCCTGCGGCCGGGCTTCTGGGATCGGGTGCGCTATTTCGGCAAGGAGCGCGACCTCGCCGAGGCGATGGAGAGCGGCAATGGCTGATATCGCAGCCGATCCGCGGGTGGTGATGATGGCGATCGCGGCTCTGGCCGCGATCTTCGTGTTGCTCGTCGGCTTCGGCATCTACGCGGTGGCGACCGCGCCGCAGGCCAGGCTGAAGCGACGCATCAGCGCCGTCGTCGGCGATCCGCTGCCGGCCCTCTCCCTTCCCGGCACCGGGCGCAAGGACGTGCAGGGCGCCGCCAAGCGCAAGAAGCAGATCCAGCAGCGCCTGAAGGACGCCGAAGAGTCGCGGCAGAAGCGCCGCGGCTCACGGCTCAAGGAGCAGCTGGTCTATGCCGGCCTGAAGATCAGCCCGGCCCAGTTCGTCCTCTATGCCTTCATCGGCGGCACGATCGTCGTGGGCATCGGCGCCTTCTTCCACATGCCGACGATCGTGCTGCCCGCGGTTGCGGCGGTCGGCTATCTCGGCATCCCCAAGCTGGTGCTCAATTTCCTGATCAAGCGGCGCCTGAAGAAGTTCGTCGCGGCGTTTCCGGACGCGATCGACATCATCGTCCGCGGCGTCCGCTCGGGCCTGACCGTCGGTGAGTGCCTGAACATCATCGGCCAGGAATCGCCCGATCCGGTCGGTCCCGAGATCCGGATGGTCAACGAGGCGATCAAGCTCGGCCAGACCATGGGCGATGCGCTGCAACGGATGGGCGACCGGATTCCCAGCCCCGAATTCCGCTACTTCACCATCGTGCTCGGCACGCAGCAGACCACCGGCGGCAACCTCGCGGAGACGCTGGCCAAGCTCTCGGACGTGCTTCGCCAGCGCAAGAAGATGCGGGACAAGGTGCAGGCGATGTCGAGCGAGGCCAAGGCCTCGGCGGGGATCATCGGCTCGCTCCCGCTCTGCGTCATGGGCGCGCTCGCGGTGCTTGCGCCCGACTACGTCGCGCTGCTCTTCACCAGGAGCGCCGGCCACATCATGCTGGTCATCTGTGTCCTCGTCATGTTCACGGGCGTGATGGTGATGCGCAAGATGATCAACTTCGATATGTAAGAACTCCGACCGGGCCTCGCATGTTTGAGAATTTCGCCTTCGGCTTCGACGTTCCCACCATCATCGTCTGCGTGGTCTTCGTCGCCGCGTTCGCCTCGGTTCTGGCCGTGGCTCTGCCGTTCATGAAGAACGATGCGTTCGCCGCCCGCCGTCGCGCGGTCGCGGAGCGCCGGGACCTGCTGGCGGTGCAGCAGCGCGAGAACTTCTCGCAGCGCCGGCGTCTGCAGCCCGGGCGCTCGGAAAGCTGGATGCGGGCCATCATCGTGAAGCTGAAGCTCCAGGATATGCTGGAGGCCAAGGAGCTGAAGCGCCGCCTGGTGCAAGCGGGCTGGCGGAGCAACTCCGCGCCGGTCACCTTCATCTTCGCGCGGCTCGTGCTTCCCATCGTCCTTGCCGGCATCGCCGCCTTTTACGCCTACACGATCTTCCCCGACTGGATCTGGCAGAAGAAATGGGCCGCGATCGCGATCGCCGCCCTGCTCGGCTACCTCTTGCCGACGCTGATGCTGACGAACGCGGTGCAGAAGCGGCAGAAGACCTTGACTCGCGCCTTCCCGGACGCCCTCGACCTCATGGTGATCTGCGTCGAGGCGGGCATGTCGATCGAGGCGGCCTTCAACAAGGTATCGGAAGAGATGGCGGAGTCCGCGCCGCTGATGGCCGAGGAGATGGGCCTGACCGCGGCCGAGCTTGCCTTCCTCGGCGACCGGCGCAGCGCCTATGAGAATCTCGCCGAGCGCACCGGCCTGGCGACCTTCAAGTCGCTGACCACGACGCTGCTGCAATCGGAGAAATACGGCACGCCGATCGCGGCCGGCCTGCGCGTCATCGCTCAGGAAAATCGCGATGCCCGGCTCAACGCCGCAGAGAAGAAGGCGGCGGCGCTGCCGGCGCAGCTCACCGTGCCGATGATCATCTTCTTCCTGCCGGTTCTGTTCGTCGTGATCGCCGGACCGGCGGGCATTCAGGTCTCGGATCTGATGAAGTAGCGCCTCGCCCGGACGGCACGCTCCGGGACGAAGTCTTCAGCGTACCGCTTCGCTGTCCTGTTGCGCCGCATTGTCTTGCGGCGCGTTGTTCTGCGGCGTCACGGTGCTCTGCGTGGCCGGGGTGCTTTCCGGCATGGGTGCCGCCGACGGCACGGGGACGATCGGGGTCGCGCTCGTGGCGGCCGGCGCGACGGTCGCCGTCTTTGCCGGGGTCGGTTCGACGGCCGGCGGCGCCGTCATGGGCATCATCGGTTCGGCGATCGGTGCGGCCGGCGCGGCGATCGGACTCATCGGCATGATCGGTTCGGCGGCCGGGGCGACCTCGGTGGTGGGCTCGATGGCCGACGTCACGGCCGAGGCGGGTTCGTCGCTCGATGTCGCGGCGGGCATCGGCGGGATGATCGCCGAAGCGGGCGCAGGCGCGCCGCCTTTACCCGTGGCGGCGGCGGAGATCATCCGGAAATAGGCCATGTTGCCGTCGGCGATTTCCGGCGGCAGATCCTTGCGCGCCAGGCGCTCGGCACCGTTGGGGTCGCCCTTCAACGCCAGGAGTAAGGCGAGGTTCTGCCGGGTCTGCGCCATGGCGGCGGGCTGATCGATCGCCTGCTGCAAGGTGGCGATCGCGCCATCGAGATCGCCGCTCGAGGCCTGCGACAGCGC